>NZ_CANBCP010000038.1 GCF_947367085.1 uncultured Lactobacillus sp.
TTTGAGACTAATGCTTTTTCAATTCGACAAGATTATTAAATTAATTCAGGTTCTTGAAAAAATAAACCGATAGCTAACCGCCTAATTGGCAGCCATTTTTTATTTTCTCGAGTAGGAAAAACGCGATTCGTCAAACAGACAAAGTAAGTATTTTTATCCAGATCGATTGCAATACTAGTTCCTGTAAAACCCGTATGCCAAAGGGTATGATCATTCTTATTCCATCTCTGCCAGCCTAACGTCCTGCCCACAAAGTTAAAATCAAATAATTGTGCAATCGTATCCTCTTTTAAAATTTTTCGTCCCCCAAAGCTTCCGCCATTTAAATACATTTGACAAAAATTATCTAAATCATTTAAAGTCGCAAATAATCCCGCATTTCCAGATATCCCATTAAGTTTATAGGCAGTTTCATCATGCACTATTGCTTGTATCTGACCTCTTAGCTTGCTTTTTTCTGTTGGCACAAATAGTCGGGGATTCTTGTCTAAGTTAAATCCACTATTATTCATTTTTAGAGGCTTTAAAATATTGTTTGTAATGCTTTGATCAAAGGCTTCACCATCAATTTTTTCGATAATCATCCCTAATAAAATAAAATTCAAGTCAGAATAAATCATGTTTTGACCAGTTTTATAGATCAAATTTGTATCATAAATAGCCCGTATTACTGCATCCTTATCTAAAAAAGTCATCACATTATTTAAATCAGCTGGTAAGCCTGAATTATGCAACAGCAAATTCTCAATCTTAATATTAGAATAATGAAATTTGGGTAGATACTTGATCACCGGATCGTGTAAGCTTAATTGTTTACTTTCTATTAACTGTAAGATTCTAGTCGTCGTAGCAATTACTTTAGTTAGGGATGCAAGATCATAAATTGAATCTTCAGAGACTATATCTAAATCTTGATAAGTTTTAAAACCAAGATAGTGTTTTTCAAAAGTTTTCACCCCATGTAAACTATAAGATATTCCTGGTGTAGCCTTTTGCTTAAGTGCCTGATTGAATAATTCAAATATTTCTGTATTATACATTTTCTCTCCAAAATAAAAGTCTACTGATATTATTATTTCATCAGTAGACTTTCTTGTTAATCTCTTAATAAACTAGATTCACGTCTTTTAAAATGATTAAACCTGAAAAGTGATTTAAATTCCACACCTTTAAAGAAAGTAACACCACTTGACTCAGTATCTTCAACCTTAGCAAACTTTGAAGTAGTCGCATCATTTGCAGTATTTTCGGTATTTGAGTTAGCTGCTTTAACTTGAAGATCAGCTTGCTCTTTTTCAAATTGCTTCTTATCCCAAACTTTAAAGAATGGATAGTAAATCACAATTGAAATAATGATATTAATACATGAAAGTACAGCTGCTCGCCAGTCAAAACCAGTTGCCATATAAGCCCCAATTGGTCCTGGCAAAGTCCATGGTACAAGCGCAATTGTTCTTGAAACTAAGTGTAAAACAGTAGCAAAGTAAGTAATTGCACCAGTGAGCATTGGAGTCACAATAAATGGTATTGCAAAATATGGATTTAACACAATTGGCAAACCAAAGATAATTGGTTCATTAATGTTAAAAATACTTGGAATAATTACTGCTCTACCTAAAGTCTTACCAAATGATGATTTTGACATAAAGGCAAGTAAAATACATAAACCAATAATTGTACCAGAACCACCAATGTATACAAACCATTGGAAGAATTGCTCAGTCATAAATTTAGGCGCGTTTGCGGCCGTCACACCATGTGCAATTGCGGCCATATTGGCATCTAAGTTCTTATACCAGTATGGATAAATTGGTGTTGATGTAATTGCACCGTGAATACCAAAAATCCAAAATAGTGAGTTGAAAAATGGTGGCACAATTGAAGAAATAAAGTTATCTTTACCAAAGTTAGATAATGGTGAAAGAAGTGATAGTAAGCCGGCATTCAAGTCGAAATGAAGTACTTCTTTGATAATCCAGGCTAAAATAATGATAACCGAAGCTGGAATTAAAGAAACGAATGAGTTAGAAACTGCTGGTGGAACCCCATCTGGCATTTTGATAACTAAATTTCTTTCTTTGAACCAACGAATTATTTCTACTGAAAGCATAGAAACCAGCATTGCAGTAAACAAGCCTTGAGCTCCAAAGTTAGTAGATGGTAAGACTGTACCTTTTACCATTCCAGATAACTTAGCAGCTTTATCAGTCAAAGTACCTGGACTGACAGCTAAAATAAAGAATGCCATTGTCGCAATTGTAGCGCTTGAGTTACGGTCAATTTTATAATGATCGGCTAAAGCCGCAGCCATCGCATAACAAGAATATAGGGCCATCATCCCGATAGAAAATGTCACAGGAACTTGCAGAGCTGGTAGATATGGTGTAATAAATTTCTTCCATGAATCTACTGGAAATTGTGAAATAATCGTAAAGAATGATCCCACAATGGCCACTGGAATAATTACAGCCATTCCGTCTCTAATAGCAACAAAGTATCTATTCCCTGCTAATTTAGACATTTTCGCGGTGATTTTGGCAGCATTAAACTTTCCCATGTAATAACCCCCTCGAGAAAGAAAAAGCAAAAATCCCGTGTTTTTTTGCTGTAAATGTATACGCTAACATTTACATACATAAGTATAGCGCTATCTTAACATAATAAACATAATATTTTTGGTATGTACCAAAATTGCTTAAACAACTAATTTAGTGATATCATGTAAACGTATACATGTTAAGAAAGGAAAAAACTATGGCTTATAGAATTGGGATTGATTCAGGTGGCACCCATGTTGTTGCCAGTCTTTATGATGAAAATAAACACTTAATTGCTTCTAGCACAAAAGGATCAGGCAATATTTTACTTAATCCTGAACAAACTGTAAAAAATATTCTGGCTTCAATCGAAAATGTTTTGCCTAATAAAGAAATAAATTGTTCACTAATCTTAGCCGGAATTGCAGGTCTAGAAACCATTTCAGATCCTCAACCCTATTTAGATAAAATTACTACATCACTCAAAAATATCTGCAATAATGTTCATTTTATCAGTGATGCTAAACTTGCCCTGATCAGCAATTTAAAAGGACAAGATGGTTTTTTAGCAATTGCTGGAACAGGCTCAATAGTTTATGGAAAGCAAAACAATAGATATTTAAGAAGCGGCGGTTGGGGATATTTATTAGGAGATTACGCTTCTGGTTATCGCATTAGTCAAGAAGCTCTAAGTAGTGCTCTAATTGTTTATGATGAAGGTGAAAAGTTTTCATTTACTCAAGAAATTTTTGACTTCTTCAAGGTTGCAAGTTATGAAGAATTAGTTGCTAAATATTATAAATTAACGCGACCTGAAATCGCCAAATTTGCGACAGTGGTAGATAAATTGGCAATAAGTGGTAATATTGATGCCGTCTTAATTTTAAAGCACCAAGCATCCCTTCTCGCTCACGAAATTACTAGTTTGATCAATCGTTATCAAGATAACATTACCCAAAATCTTGCCTTATCAGGTTCGGTTTTAAAGAACAGCTCGATTGTTCAAACAGAAGTTATTTCGCTCGTTCAGCGTTCCTATCCAGAAATGAAAATTATTATGAGCGACGAAAACAACAATTCAGCAGTAAATTACTATCAAAATTAATTGAAAGGTATCAATATGACAAAAAGACATCTTGGGTTATCCATTTACCCTGACCACAGTAAGTATGAGGATAATGCTAAGTATTTAGAATTGGGTCACAAATATGGCTTTAAGCGTATTTTCATGAGTATGCTTGAAGTACAAGGCACTGTTTTACAAACAAAAGAAAGATATAAAAAAATAATTGAATATAGTAATAAATTAGGTTTTCATACTTTCTTAGACGTTTCACCGAGAATTTTCAAAGAGCTTGGAATTGATTATAACGATCTCTCATTTTTCCATGAATTAGGAGCCTATGGTCTGCGTTTAGATCAAGCATTTGATGGCGCCACAGAGGCGATGATGTCTTATAATCCATATGGTCTTGTAATTGAGCTTAATATGAGCAATAACGTAGATTACTTGAACAATATTATTTCTTATCAAGCCAACACTCCTTTTATTTATGGCTGCCATAATTTCTATCCTCAAAAAGGAACAGCGCTGCCGTATGATTTCTTTATGGAATGTAATAAACGGTTTAAACATTTCGGTATCCACTCGGCCGCATTTGTTTCAAGCAGTGTAGGAAAAATGGGACCTTGGAATGTAACAGACGGTTTACCTACTTTAGAACAGGATAGATATTTGCCAATTCAGGTCCAAGCAAAACAACTTTGGGCAACAAATATGATTGATGATGTAATCATCGGGAATGCCTATGCAAGCGAAGCTGAATTAAAAGCTTTGTCCGAAGTTAACCCATATCAATTGCAGCTACATGTAAACTATGTGGACGCAGTAAATGAAATTGAAAAAACAATCGTTGAAAAGCCACAACATTTTCGTCGCGGCGACATGAACAGTATTGTTATCCGCTCTACTATGCCTAGAGTAACTTATAAAGAGATTCCTAATCCAGCTCATGATAATGAAGGTGAGTTCAAACGCGGGGATATTTTAATCGGGAATGATGGCTTTGGAATCTACAAAAATGAATTACAAATAGTCTTAAAGCCACATATGGAATCTAGAAAGAATAAAGTTGGTTCAATTGCCAAAGATGAGATCTTTTTACTCGACTTTATTAAACCTTGGACCAAGTTTAGGTTAACATCAAAATAATTATGTTAAATACAAGCAAAATAATCACAAGTAGTTTCTATTCCCCATCTTTAAAATTAGACTGGAATTATGCTGTCTATCTCCCAACAGACTTTGATCCCACCATTAATCACTCACTTTTATTGATGCTACACGGCATTTATGGAAACTATACTAACTTTATTGATGATAATCGAATAAACTCGCAACCTATATTAGATTCCTTAGAAGAAAAATATCATAAGCAAGCAATTGTAGTATTTGTCGACGGTTTTAACAGCTTTTATATTAATTCAGTATTTTGCCAAAAGATGCAAGACGCGATCATGCTTGATTTACTACCCTATTTGAAATCCAAGTTTAAGTTTGAATATCCTATCTCAATTGGCGGCATATCTATGGGTGGTTTTGGCAGTGCGAGATTGAGTTTACAATTCCCCAATAAGTTTAAAAGAGTAATTTTACTTTCTCCTGCAGTTTGGCAAGACAAGTTTTATCAACCTATCTTCAAAACTATCCACTGTTTCGGCGATGATAAATCAAATTGGAATATATCAACTTATCGCCAACTATTTCCAACTACTTATCTAAATCAAAATAATCGAAAGCTTGAATTCTTCGTTCGGACCAGTAAATATGATCAAGTAGTTGATATCAATGATGTAAGTAAATTTGTTCGATCTCTAACTGCTAATTATAATAACGTAAAATTTAAAATTGATACTTTCGGTAGACATAACTGGAATTACTGGAAACAAATTATTACCCCAGCTTATGAGTGGTTTTATGAGCAAAATTAAAAGAGCCAAAAGGCTCTTTTTTGTTTAGCTTAAATTCATTTTATCTGGATCTAAAATCCAAGTAATTCCAAGTGATTTTTCACCTAGGTGAGTAGCAACCACTGCATCAAAGTTAGCCATTTCAACGGGTTGATTCGGGAAAAGCTGTTTGAAATCATCGGCAACTTTTTGAGCTTGAGCTTCATCATTTGAATTATAAATTATAAATCTCAATTTATCTTTATATGGAGATTCATTAATTTGCTTGAAAGCAATTTCTTCACTCTTTTTAATTGCTCTCTTTAATGAGCGAACTTTATCAAAACTCTTAATTTCGTAGGTCTTTGAATCAAAAGTAAGCAATGGTTTGATTTGGAGCATAGTACCAATAAAAGCACTAGCATTACTCAAGCGACCACCACGAACTAAATTTTGAAGATCATCAACTACAAATAATACTCCAATTGATTTTCTCATTTTTTCTAAAGCAGAAAAAATATCATCAATGCTGGCATCATTTTTTGCCATCTTTGCGGCAGCAATCGTCATCATTCCCATGGTCCGGACTGTCATACCGGAATCAAAGGGATGTAAGTTAAATTCTGGATGGTTATGTGCGATATCTACTAAAGTATTGTAAAAGCCAGAAATTGCAGATGTCAAAGTAATAGTGATGATGGCATCATAACCTTCTTTATGAAGATTTTCAAAAATTTCCAGCATCTTACCTAAGGCTGGTTGTGAAGTCTTAGGAAAAGATGCGCCATTTCTTTGAGTTTCAAATAATTTATTTGCGTCAATATCTACCTTATCAAGGTATTCATGGTTATCGATAATAACTGGTATTGGAACAACTGTAATGTTGTTTTCCTTTGCTTCTTGAGCAGTGATATCACTTGTACTATCAGTTACGATTGCGATTTTCAATGCAAAAACCTACCTTAAATAAAAATTGCAGTACGACTGTACTGCATTTACTACTAGTCAAGTAAAAATTATAGCATAAGAAGTTACCTTTTTTAAGTAATATCTATATTTTGCTCTGATTATTCAACTTGCTAGCAAGAGTTACTAATTGTTTTGAAAAGTTATTTACCTCTTCATCGCTTAGATGGCTAAAAAGATCTTCTCGTATCTGATTCAGCTCATCTTTAAGCTCTATAACCTTTTTAAGTCCGTTTTTGTTTAATGATAGTAACTTACTTGAATCAGTTTTAGAGCGTGTTACATCAACTATTTCAAGGGTTCTTTTTTGATTAATTTGTCTACTTAAAGTCGACAAAGAAATATCAAGCTTATTTGCTAATTCACCCATTGTTAGTGGCTCATTGTTATTTGAATCAAAAAATAATAATAAACGTGTTTGAGATTGATTCAAACCACATTTTTGGTTAATGATTCGTTTGATTTCATCACTAATCAAACTAAAGTTCAAAATGTCTAAAGTCATTTTAAGTGTTTCCTTATAGTTAATTATAATTTTATTCTTATGCATCGTATATTTACATATAAGTGTGCTCGAATAGCCGAGTCTTACTAACTTATTCTATCTCAAGTCAGCTTATTTCACAAGCTTAAATCTGCTTTATGTGAAAATATCACAATATAATGTTATTATTTTCACAATATAGATATAGTTTGGTATCACAGCTAAAAATAGTATAATTAATAAGATAGTTTTACGAGGTGATTAAATGTCTTTTGATGGTTTATTTATACATAGTTTATTAATTAATCTAACGCCAAAATTGCTAAAAGCAAAACTGACAAAAATATACCAGCCCTTTGATAACGATTTAGTTCTTAATTTTCGAAAAGATAGAAAAAATAAAAAGCTCTTGATTTCGGCTAATGCCCAAAATCCCCGCTTTTACTTAACAAATGAAAATATAGTTAATCCTGATGTCGCCCCTACTTTCGTTATGGTCTTAAGAAAATACCTTGAAGGTTCAGTTTTGACTGATGTCAAACAGATCGGCGTTGAGCGAATAATTAATTTTCATTTCTCTAATCGCAATGAATTAGGTGACGAAGTACAATTAATTCTTTCAGTAGAGTTAATGGGAAAGCATAGTAACGTGATTCTTTATAACGCTACCGATAATAAAATTATCGATCTACTTAAAAGGATAAATCCTGATGAAAATAGAGCTCGCTTGCTTTTGCCTAAGGCGACTTATGAATTACCCCCACTTATTGAAGGATTAAATGGCTTTGATTTCAATCAGGAACTTTTTGAAGATTTAAAAAAGAAGTATCTTGAGCCAGCAGACTTTGTTAAACAATTCAATGGTTTAGATGGTGATGATCGCAGAGAATTCTTAGGATACTTGGAAGATGATTTCTCTTTTGAATCCTTTAAAACATTTTTTGCTCATTTTGATCATCCAAAAGGTTATGTTTTGCAAACCCCTAAACATAAAGACAAATTCTTTGTTTACCTACCCTATCATTTGGATTTAAACTTGATTAGCTCTAATGATGATGTCAATGCAGCTTTAGATGACTTTTATAAAGAACAGGCTAATCGACAATGGGTTCGTCAAAAGTCTAAGCAAATCGAAAATGTGGTTTCAAACGAGCAAAAGAAATTATCCAAAAAGTTAATTAAACTTAATAAGCAGCTTGATCAAGCTGAGAACTCTGAAAGTTATCGTATTAAAGGTGAGCTTCTAAATACTTATCTTCACGAAGTTAAAGCTGGGATGACCTCTATTTCGCTACCTAATTATTATGAAAATAATGAGCCACTTAAAATAAAACTTGATCCGGCTTTATCACCTGCTCGAAACGCACAAAAATACTTTACGCGTTACCAAAAATTAAGAAACTCAATAAAACATATTAATGAACAGCTAAGAATTACACAGGAAAATTTGGACTACTTTGATTCTGTTCAAACAGCTATTGATAATGCTGAACCCCAAGATATTGATGCGATCAAAGATGAACTTACTAATCAAGGATATCTAAAAAAGCAAAATACTCATCAAAGAAAGAAAAAGATTACTGAAAAGACCCTGAATGAATTCGAACTAGAAAATGGCGAAAAGGTTTTAGTAGGAAAAAACAACTATCAAAATGATTGGTTAACTTTGAAAAAGGCAAATAAGAACGATTATTGGTTCCACGTTAAAAATATCCCAGGATCTCACGTAATCTTACAAGATTCGAATCCAAGTGAAACTGATATAAAACAAGTTGCAGAAATTGCAGCCTACTTCTCAAAAGCTAAGCATTCTGCGCATGTACCAGTTGATTACGTTCAGGTAAAAAGAATTAAAAAACCAAACGGTGCCAAACCAGGTTTTGTCATCTATACAGGTCAACATTCAATTGAAGTTACTCCTGTCGAAGAAGAAGTATTAAGCAAACGAATCCATTAAAAAAAGACTATTTCATTTTTGAAATAGTCTTTTTACTTAACATAATTTTATTTATGTGCTTAAAGTGGCTGGGTGGTCATAGCCATCATCTCTAGAACTGTTAAGACATCTTCGGCAGATTGCAAACTAGAAAAAACAGGAATATGGGTGCTGAGTGCTTGATCTTTGATCATAATTGCATCCATACTTGCAGAGTCTGACAAATTGGTGATATTAATTATCATATTAATTCTATGTTGACTTATTTTTTCGAGCAAACTATTACTGCCTTGTTGGATCTTTTCAATAATTCCAGTCGTAATACCCTTTTCAGCTAAAATATTCGCTGTCCCTTCAGTAGCAAGCAAGCTGAATCCCAACTTGTGAAAGCGTGCAGCAATATCAATAGCTTTATTTTTTTCTGAATCTTTAACGGAGATAAAAACGGTCCCATACGATGGAATAACCAGGTTACTTGCTTCGTATCCTTTATATAAAGCAATTTCTAGCTTTCCCGCTTGTCCTATCACAGAACCAGAAGTCTTCATCTTAGAATCGAAAGTATTGTCGCTATGATAACTTAAGTAAGAAAATACTGGCATCTTGACATGAATTAAATCATTGGTTGGCCAAACATCATTAGCGCATCCCAATTCTTCCAAAGTTGCCCCAAGCAAAATCTTAGTTGCAAGAGCGGCGATATCTTGGTGAAGCGACTTACTTAAAAAAGCGACATTATGTCCAGCATAAGTTTTAATCTGTAATACGTATAACTGATCTTGAGAAAATAAAACATGTAGATTAATTGGTCCACGCAGATGCATTTGGTGGGCTATTTTTACCGCAGCTTCTCTTAAAATTCTTTGTTTATTTGAAGATAAGTTTTGGGGAGTAAAAACAGCAATGGAATCTGAAGCATGAGAGCCCGTTTGTTCAAAATGCTCAATAATGCCAGGAATAGTGACATTATCTCCATCAGAGATTACTGTAATTTCATACTTATCACCTTCAATAAACTTAGAGATTGTCATTTCATCAAGATCATTTTCAGAGATATACTTTTTCAAAGCTGGCATATCAAAGACAACAGCGGATTTTAGCTTTTTATGATTACTCATTCCGCCAATAAGTAACGGAAATTCATGTTTTGAAGCAAAATCTAAGATTTTGTCTTGACTCTCACAGTGAAGAGCTGGGACTGGATTAACGCCAGCATTTAATATTTGCTGGGTGCGATCTTGATTCAGAACCTCTTGAACGTTATCTTGACCGATAATCTTCAAGCCATGTGTTATCAAAGCCGTACGATACTGGTTAATTTGCTTTCCAGAAAACTGAGTTAAAACATATTTAATATTTTCTTTTCTCGCAACAGCTAAAATATTCTCTAAAGTGATAGATTCAAAATAAATTCGATCACAGACATCATATGAATTAGAAATACTTTCTGGATTATTAGAAATAATAATGGGACTAATCCCCTGCTCTTTCAATGTTTTTGCAGCATGATAAATCATGTAATCGAATTCACCAGTTAAAGAAACCTGAAAAGGCTTTAGGCCAATCAACAGACATTTTTTAGGAGTTTCAATAGGCGTAACTTCATTTTCGACTCCATAAGCACTATAGACAGCTTGTACTTTGGGCTTCTCTAAACCAGCTGTACCATCAATATCTATATAAGAAGGCTCGATATTATAATTTAATAGTAAATGTTCAATATCTTCTTCTGATTTATGCGAAATATGAGCAATTAATTTATCTGAAAAGCCATTAATTTTTGCCTTCAATAATAGATGCTCATCTAATTCTTGCTCTTTTAATTCCTTCATCAATAAAGTTAGATGATTTATTTTTTGAAGAAAAACTGGATGAATATGCAAAATTTGGTGTAAAGTGTTGTAATCCAGTCCCTTTGCTACCGATGCAAATAATACGATCAGATGATTTTCTTTATTTGCTTGGAGGTCTTTAATCAATTGTTCATCGTCTTTTTCAATTTCTCGCTCAAACACATGATAGTTATTAGCAAAATTAGTAGTAGCTTGAATAGCCTTCATAAATGCTGCTTCAAAACTCCGACCAATTCCAAGTGCTTGTCCACTCGAACTTGGTCTATTTCCTAATTTATAGTGATTATAACCCGATTCCACAAAAGACCAATATGGCAATTTCACACTACATGCATCTTTAATAGGCTCAATAGCAGCATTTAACCCTGATTGCGGATCAATAATTTCATTTAAATTATATCCTAGTGCTACCTTCGCTGTTACATAACCGATACTATAAATACCATTACGATATCCTAAGAGGGTGGTTTTAGTTAAGCGTGGTTTTACAGATAGGATTTTGTAATTAAAGTTCTCACCATCTTGCTTAACTGCAAAATGTACCACAATTGAACCATGAATATTTAAAATATTCGCAATTTTTCTTATACATCTGCGCAATTGCTGAATCTGATTGTTATTACGAGTTAAAATCGGCGAAACAAGTAGAGAATCTGCAGCATTTATTTTGACTGGCTCAAAGCTCCCAAGGCTGTTAAAGAAACAAAAGTTGCCGTTATTATCTCTCAAAACATCAAAGATTAACTCTTCCCAATTAGATAAATCTTCATTGAGAAAGTAGTTATCCCAATTAAAGTGATCTTGTAATTGTTGTTTTTCAAAATATAGTTTAACTTCGTCTATGCTTTTTAGACTTTCATGAACATCCGGACGATAATCTTCTTTTTTGGTTACGCGAAGTGGATAATGAGCATTCTTTAACTTTTCATCTATATTTTCTAAAGAATCAATTACCCATTGGTTAGAAACGGGTAAATTATTTTCAGATAAAAAATCATGGAAATGTTTGTTATCTTGAAGCTTTAAAGTCTGATCGTTCAAACTGAGCAAAGAGATATTCATATCATCCAAGATACCATCTTTTTGAAGCTGCTGAGTTAATTTGAGAGCTGGTTTCCCACCAAAAGCACTTAATAATGCATCGGGTTTTTCCATACGAATAATTCTTTTTACAAAAGTGAGTGTCATCGGCTCTAAATAAACATGCACATTTTTTCTAATATCAGTTTCGATCGTAGCTGGATTAGGATTAATTAGTACAATTTGCAGATTATCTTCACTAAGAGCCTTTAAAGCTTGTTCAGTCAATATATCCATTTCGGAAACTTCACCAACAATACTAGGCCCAGCACCAATTATTAATACTTTGTTAATTTCACTATGTAGCGGCATTCTTTACTCCATCATTTTTATAAATTGATCATAAATACTAATTGCATCAAAATTTCCAGGCGAGCCTTCTGGATTAAATGCAGTAGCCAAGACTTTTTCTTTCTTTAAACTAAATCCCGCAATCAAATCAGATTTTATATCATAAAATACTTTCGAAAAATTCAAAGATATATTTTCTGGCAAAACCAAAGTATCGATATTCATAGCTGTTTGCCAAATTTTATTGCTTGTTTGTTCAATTACAGGATAATTGCTGCCGTTATAAGGTGGTGTTAGATCAAAAAGTTCCATATCTAGATAATCAGCAATAGTTAAAAATCCCAGCCCTACACCTAAGATTGGAAGTTTTTTATAAAAATGGTCAAAAAGCGGTTTTAATTCGTTGCGAATCTCTTTTACATCGCTCGGACCGTTAGATAACACAATAGCATCAGGTCTAATATTGACAATGTCATAAATTGACGCATTATACGGTAAAACCACACTATTTATTTTTCTTAAAGAAAGTGAACGCAATAAAGAATGCTTTAATCCCAAATCAATTACTGCAACGGTCTTTCCAACATTTGGAGCTGCATAAGCATTTTTGGTGGAAATTTGGGAAGTTTTGTTCTTAGGAAGAACCAATGCCCTAATTTGATCAAAAGCATGATCATCATCTGTATCCATGATAGATGCTTTAATCACGCTTCTATCTTTCAACTTTTTGACAATTGCCCGTGTATCAACCCCATAAATTGCAGGGATCTTCTTTTCTTTTAGAAAATCATCTAAATCTTGAAAGCTACTACTCTGAGAAATATGAAAAGCGATATCATTAGCAATTATGCCTCGAACACTAGGATCAATTGACTCATAGTCAATTGCATTAATACCGCTTCCACCAATCATTGGGGTAGTAAAAGTTAATATTTTACCAAAATTAGCTGGATCAGAGATAGCTTCTTGATAGCCAAAATTGGCTGTTTGAATTGCGAGTTCGCCCGTTGAAATTGTTGTAGCACCGAAAGCATGGCCTTTAAAAGCGCTTCCGTCTTCTAAAATCAAATATCTTTTCATGCTATTGTCACTTCTTAATTATTTTGCTCCATCTCTAAGAATATCAATCTGTTTTTGGAAAATTTCCGGAACTGGAGCAGAAAATTCCAACCACTGATGAGTTCTTGGATGCTCGAATCCTAATGTTTTTGCATGCAAAAACTGACCATTTCCTTTTAACGTTTTTTTAGGTCCATATAATGGATCTCCTGCAATTGGATGGCCAATATAACGCATATGCACTCTTATTTGGTGAGTTCTGCCTGTTTCTAAAATACATTTGATTAATGAATAGCCGTGGAATTGTTCTAATACTTCAAAATGAGTTACAGCATGTTTTCCCTTTTCAGTAACAGCCATTTGTTTACGATTATTAGGATTTCGTCCAATTGGGGCATTTATCACACCCGTTTTAGTATCAAAATTTCCATGAACTATGGCTAGATACTCTCTTTTATTGGTCTTTTCGGCAAGCTGCTTCTCCAAACTTTCACGTGCTACATCATTTTTAGCAATCATTAATAAACCTGATGTATCCTTATCAATTCGATGTACAATGCCAGGTCTGAAGCCTTCAGAACTCTGCGATAATTCTTTAGTATGATAAAGAAGCCCGTTAACTAAAGTCTTATCGGGATGTCCAGCTGAAGGATGGACAACCATTCCTTGTGGCTTATTAACTACAATTACATCTTGATCTTCATAAATGATATCTAAATGCATATTTTGTGGTTGTAGAGATAATGGCTTTTTCGGAGGGATGAGAACGTCTACTTTATCTCCAGGAATTAATTTATAGGATGCTTTAACAACTTTATTGTTAACGCGAATATTTTCATCATCTATTAATTCTTGTACTCTTGTTCTACTTAACTCTTGAATTTCTTGAGCTAAGAACTTATCTAAGCGTCCCTGCTTACTGCTAATCGTAAATGAAAAGTTTTGTGGCATTTTATTTATCCTTAGTCTTATTATCAAAAAACAAAATATAAACAAATACTAAAATAATGCCCACCGTAATTGCACTATCAGCGATATTAAAAATATTAAAATTAATAAAATCCAGCTGGAACATATCAATTACATATTTCAAATGTAAACGATCGACAAAATTACCAACTATACCACCTAAAACCAGTGCTAACCCAGTATCAAATAATCCGTTTTCATATTTTGGATTGAATAAATAATAAATTACTACACCAATAGCAGCGATTGTAATTAGATAAAACAACCACATTTGACCTGACAAAATATTCCAAGCAGCGCCGTCATTTCTTAAATAATAGAATGACAAAACATGAGGAATTACGTTTTTAACTTCTCCCACATGCATATTGGTCACAATATAGTGTTTTAACCATTGGTCTAAAGCGACGACAAAAATTGAAATTAATAAATAAAGTACTTGTTTAGATTTTTTCATTAAAATAAACCAGATATCTTCCCATTATTATCAACATCAATATCTAAAGCAGCAGGATGCTTTGGTAAACCTGGCATATCTAAAATCTGTCCTGTTGAAACCACAATAAATCTTGCTCCATTTTTAAGTGCTAAATTTTTAACATGCAAAGTAAAGCCTTCTGGTGCTCCGAGTTGCTTTTTGTCATCGGTAAATGAAGCTTGAGTTTTTGCAATAATAACTGGTAACTTGTCTTTACCCATTTCTTCGATTTCTTTTAATTGCTCATTTGCTTTTTCAGAATATTCGATCTTATCTGCATGATAGATGTTTTTAGCAATCTTTTCAATCTTAGTTTTAACATCATCATTTGCGTCATATAAAGGTTTAAACTGACCACCCTTATCAGCTAACTCTACGAGCTTTTCAGCAGCTTCGATTCCACCTTGTGATCCCTGATCATGATATTGCACCACTTCACAATCAAATCCATCTTGCTTAACCAATTCTTGTAACTTTTCTAACTCAGCGGAAGTATCACTCTCAAATTTATTAATTAAAACTAAAACTGGGAGACCATATCTGGCCATATTTTCCATATGACGCTTTAAATTAGCGAACCCTTCTTCTAGTGCTTGAAGATTTTCCTGATCCAAATTATCAGTTGTCTTTTCAGATTGATATTTCAAAGCTCTCACTGTTGCAACCACCGCAACAGCATCAGGACGTTTATCTAGGTGTCTTGAAACAAAGTCCATAAACTTCTGCCCACCTAAATCAGCTCCAAAACCAGCTTCTGTTAAAACATAATCACTAACGTGCAGAGCAAAATTAGTAGCAATTACTGAGTTGGCCCCGTGAGCAATATTTGCAAATGGTCCCCCATGAACTAAAGCTGGAGTATGTTCCAAAGTTTGAACTAGATTAGGCTTTAATGCAGTTGAAAGTAATGCAGCTATAGCTCCTTGAAAACCTAAATCTTTTACAAAGATTGGCTTATTATCAGTTGAATAACCAACTAACATATCACCAATTCTTTGTTTTAAGTCATCAATATCAGTTGCCAAACATAAAATGGCCATTAACTCATTAGCTACAGTAATTGCAAAACTACTCTTGTGTTCAATCCCGTTAAAACGTGAACCTTGCGCAACTGTAATTTTTCTTAAACTACGGTCGTTGACGTCGATTCCCCGCTTTAACAGAATCTTATTTGGATCTAAATTAAGTTGATTATCCTGATACAAATAATTATCAACCAAAGCTGCTAATGTATCGATAGCGCTAGTTAAGGCATGCATATCCCCGGTAAAATGAAGATTTATATCTTCCATTGGAATAATCTGAGAATAACCACCACCAGTGGCTCCTCCCTTCAAACCAAATACCGGTCCCATTGATGGTTCTCTAAGAGCAATCATTGCATTTTTATGTAATTGATTTCTGAATGCATCGCCTAATCCAATAGTAATAGTTGATTTTCCTTCTCCAGCTGGCGTTGGAGAAATAGAGGTTACTAAGATTAACTTACCTAATTTAGAATTATCTTTTCGTTCATTCAGAGCTCGCCAGCTAATTTTAGCTTTATCGTTGCCATACAATTCAATCTCATCATTATCTAAACCAATCTTTTTAGCGATTTCTTGAATTGGTAATTCTTTAGTATTTTGAGCAATTTTTATATCAGTTTCCATTGGTATTCTTCTTTCTTTTGATAGTTAAAACATAATAATTTTGATATTGATCTTTAATTTTATAAATCTCGAAAGCATGCCAATGATACATTGATTGTAGATTTGAAACTTGTGTTTTTCTTCGATAAGGGAGCTTTAAGTAAATTTTTTTATTTTTTTCTTCAAAATATGAACAAATTAAGGTATAAATCAACAAAATTCCAAAAAGACTACATAGTATCAAACTAGGTATA
>NZ_CANBCP010000039.1 GCF_947367085.1 uncultured Lactobacillus sp.
GAGATCATCTTTACTTTCGAAGTGCTTGTAAAAAGCTCCGGTGGTCAGTCCAATCATTTTTGTTAATTTTCTTAATGAAAGATCTTGATAACCATTTTGATCAATTACGTTAACTGTTTTTTCGATTAGATCTTGTTCAGTAGTATTGTTTTTTGCCATATTGCTTCCCTCACTATAACAGTGTTATCAATATAAAAGAATAACATATTTTTAAGGCTACAACTACTAGATAGACAAGATATGAGGGGTATTTTTATATTTTTTGATTTTTTAGTGATCATCTTTGAAAAAGATTGATATAATTTTATCACTGATTAAATTTGATAGGAGAATCTCAATAATGAAAAAAGTTCATTGGATGGCCGCCGTTACTTTGACAGCTCTTTCTTTAGTGAGTGCAAATAAGGTAAAAGCCGCAGACAATAATAATGCTCAAACTCCAGCAGCAGTTCAAAATAAAAATAGCGTAGTTAAAATTAACTATTCTGGCAAAGGGAAAGTCGCTGTTTGGAATTCTTATGATTCTAACAAGAAACTAACTGGCAATTATTTAGCTAATAATAGTAACTGGAAGTCATTTAAGGTTGCTACGTTAGCAGATAAGTCACAATGGTATAATTTGGGTGGAAATCAATGGGTCGATGGTAAATATATCCTTAATTCCAGCTCAAAAGTTGAACAAAAGCCTTCTGAAGTAAATAATTCTGTTAATAATAATTGGAAAGTTGCAAACTCTCAAGGTGTGGTAAAGATTACTTATAGCGGTCGCGGGAAAGTGGCTATTTGGAATAATTACGATCACGGACATGTTACAGGTAATTATCTATCACCAGCAACGAATTGGAAGTTTTTCAAAGAAGCTGTTCCAGTTAATGGTGAAGTTTGGTACAACCTAGGTGGCAATCAATGGATTTCTTCTAAATATACTAATCTTCAAAAAGTTGCTAAAAACGGTCAAATTATTACTACGGCAACTGTAAATAAGACTTCTCATCAACCTTATGCAGATCCATCAACTTTAAGAAACCCAAAGCAATGGTGGAATTCAAGCGAAAATAAGGCCTATCCAAATCTTAAAAATGTCAAAAATCTTTGGATTCGCGTTTCGATTTTAGGTAATAGAACTTATGTAATGTCAGGTAACACTCCTGTTTACACTATGTATTCTTCTGCAGGGAGACTTGTAAATGGTAAGAGTTTAACTCCTACGGGTACTTTCTACGTTCAAAGAGAACGTGGTACCACATTTTCTGGTGCTCATTACTGGGTAAGTTGGAAAGATCACGGTGTTTACTTATTCCACTCTACAGTTACTAATGGTTATAATGGACCTTACAACTTAACTGAAGCAGCTAAATTAGGTACGCAACCACTCTCACATGGCTGCATTCGTTTAACTGTTAAAGATTCGCAATGGTTCTACAATCAATTACCAGTAGGAACTAAGGTTGTTATTGCTAATAATTAATAATCAGAGATAAAAATAAGCAACTCTACACGATAAAAGCCGAGGGATGCTTATTTTTTTGGCTAAAAAACTTTACAATATATTTAAGTATAGATGATTTGGAGTAAAAGATGAGTGAGATAAAATTAATTGCAATTGACATAGATGGAACTTTAGTAAATTCAAAAAAACAAATTACACCTAGAGTAAAATCAGCAATCAAAAAAGCACAAGAGCAAGGGATTAAGATAGTAATTGCCACAGGTCGTCCTTTGTCAGGAGCTGTGCAATATTTAGATGAACTGGGATTAAACAAGCAAGATGATCAATATGTGATTAGCTTCAATGGGGCTGTTGTTGAAACGACTAATGGGAAAGTTCTTCGCAAAAAAGAAATAAAATATGAAGATTATGTTGATTTGGAAGCAATTTCTAGAAAGTTGGATCTTCATTTTCATACTGTTGGTTTGAATAGAATTTATACTGCTGAAAGAGATCTGGGTCACTATACAATCTATAATTCACGAATAGTTAAATTGGAGGTTTCTTATCGTACTCAAATTGAAATGAAAGATATTCCAATCATTAAGTGCATGTATGTTGATGAACCTCACTATCTGGATGAGCAAATTAAGAATCCGCTATTCGAAATGATGACTGATCGAGTTACTTTTTCAAAAACTGAACCCTTTTATTACGAAGTAACTGCTAAGGATACTGACAAAGGGACTGGGCTAAAAGCATTAGCTGAATATTTGAAATTAGGTACTGAAAATATTATGGCACTAGGTGATGAAGCAAACGATGCTACAATGATTGAGTATGCAGGCTTTGGAGTAGCGATGGGTAATGCCGTTGAAGCTACAAAAAATAAAGCCGACTTTGTGGCTGATGACTGTGACCATGATGGGGCGGGCAAAGCTATTGAAATGATCTTATAAAGATAACGATGTTTTCAAAATAAAAGCAATATATTTTTTCTGACATAAAGAGTAAAATCAAAATTATAGAAGTGCAAAAAGTTTTATTAGGAGGTTTTTCTATGCCATTTGTACATATTGAATTAATTAAAGGTAGAAGTGATGAACAAATCACTAATTTAATGAAGGATGTTACTGAAGCTGTCCACAAAAATACAGGTGCGCCTAAAGAACATATTCACGTTATCATTAACGAATTAGGTAAACACACTTATGGCCAAGGCGGGGAGTGGCGTGCTTAATGGATAAGCAGCGCAATTGGGATGTCCACCGGTTAGTTAAATTAGGTATAATTTTTAGCCTGATTATGATCGTGTATATTTTTATTCAAAGCTGGAGTCAAAATGGTTATAGTTTGAAAGCATTGTCTCAAATGCCGATATATATGGCTATTTTGCTTGCAATCACTGAGATAGTAATGAGTTCGATTTTGGGCTTTATTTTTGCAGGAATTGTTGTAACGAAAAGACCAGTGTGGAATCCAAGCATGAAGAATTTGACCAAGGGATTTTTATTAGGCGTTGCCTGGACAATTATTGATGTGTTTGGATTGGGATTTGGTACTAATTCAAGCTTAACTTTAATGCAAAACGTTTTCTCATTTGCCAGTTTACTTGATTTAATTGTCGGAACGATTATTGGCTTTTATTTATTTAGTTCCAAGCCGGCAAAAAATGAGACAGAAAAAAAGAACTAGCTTCAACTAGTTCTTTTTATTTTGTCTAATCCTCTTTTTTAGCTTCGTCTAAAGCTTTCATGATAGAAGGATTCTTTGAGTGACAATCCTTAATCATTTGGTAATCTTCTTCGTTTAACTTAACAGTATATTTAGTCATTTTATTTCCCTCGCTTTAATAATTTACCTATAATATAGCACTTTCATTTTAGGTGACAAGTCTAAATCTATTTTCATTTATTAAAAGTAAGCAATATAATAGAAATAAAAAAGTTAAGTGGTGAGAAGATGTTTGATTATCGTAACAATTTAAAAAGGATCTTAAATCAAACTGCGGGTGATGATAAAAGTTTACGTAATAGCTTAAACGCAATTTTGCTGGTCTTACAGATGACTGGAGAAGATCTTTCTGTAAAAAAACAATCTGTGTCTAAAAAAGCCGAGCTAGATGATAAGACTCTGAGTCAGATTCAGACTTTATTATCAGGATTAACAAATTTAATTGAAAAACCCGGAGATTCAAAAGCTAAACAGACTGCTTCAAGTGCAATACATAAGTTGACTTTCAATAGTGAGATTGCCAGTAAATTTGGTAAGCAGTTAGGAAAGTTAGATCAGGTCGTAATTAATTCTGAAAAAACAACTAGCGCTGTTAATCGCAAAATATTTGAAGAAGCATTAAAGCCGAAAAAAGAGGTAAAAAAAGATTACCGCAAAGGCCGAAGGTATACAGTTATTCGGGATTTAGTTGGTTGTCAATTAATTAATGAACAAGGTGAGCATGTTTTTAGTGTCAGTGAAAGCCAAGTTCATCCACTGGGATTAAAAACCGGAGATATTGTTGAAGCATTACCAATAGCCGGTAGTTTAGATAAAGCAGAAATTTTACGAGTAGTTGGTTTTAAAAAGCTACGTAAAAGAGACTATGATGAGATTGAAGATTTTAAATATGGCGTAGTTCAAGGCAGTCCCGGTAATTTATCGGTTGGGCGAAATATTCGTGGTGAGAAATTAAAGATTAACCATAAGAGCGTGATCGTTCCTGTAGATTCTAGTTATTATCAAAACGGGGATGTTCATTTAGAAGATGGATCAATTGTCGATCTTGCTTGGTATAGTGGGGATGTTCGCTTAAAACGTGATCCCTCACAAGCAGTTCAAGTACGCTGGATTTATGAAACTGATCAATCAACTCGAGTTTCTAAGACGCAAAAAAAGCCTAAAAAAACTGATACAAATAATGTCGAATCACTGACAAAATTGGATATGGATTTACATTATCAGCGAGTTGGTATTGCAATTGGTGATAATCAAAATGAAGCCATCTTGGAAGGAATTGTAAATCGCTACAATGGTATACCAATTCCGATCGACGCATTTGAAGGAAAGAAAAAAGTTATTGAAGGTCAAATCAAAGACTTAGATATTGTGATCTTAGTAACTGCGTTTGCGGCTCATGATAGTACTTGGAATATCCGTGAATTTGCCAGTAAGTATGGCGTTAAGTTTGCTGTTAGCTCAAGTAAAGGTTATCAATCGTTTGAAAGAGCTCTTTATCGTGCTGATAAGAATTTACCCGCTTATGAGGGTAACCAGACAATAGATTATAAAATTAGTTCTAAGAATTAGGCATCTATATTGAGCTATATAGACCGAATTCTGTAAAATGGATATATACTTATTTTTAGAAAGGACGCTGAAATGACAAATTCTATTAAAAAACGTTCTTGGATGAAGTGGGTCTTTTTCTTATTAGGCCTCGAAATTGTGGCTATTTCGATTAACTTATTTTATGGACCCATCAATGTAGCGGCCGGCGGCTCTACAGGAATTTCAATCCTCGTAGATGCAGTCTGGGGAATTAATCGTTCAATCACTGTGTTTATAGTGAATGTCTTAATGTTGATTTTGGCTGCGATTTTTTTAGGTAGGAAAACTACGCAAAATATTGCTTTAGGTAGTTTGGTTTTGCCAATTTTAATGGAAATCACACCGAGTTTTCAAGCTACAAATGACAAATTGCTCGCTGTAATTTATGGTGGAGCTTTGATGGGGTTGGGAGTTTCTATTTTATATCGCGTCAATGCTTCAAGTGGCGGCACGACGATCCCGCCAATGATTTTGAAAAAATATTTCTACATTAATCCAGCAGTAAGTTTGCTTTGCATCGATATGGTCGTGATCTTTCTTAATATCTTCGTCGATGGCTGGAACGCATTCTTTTTAGCTGCATTTTCTCAAGTAGTGACGGCGATTACGATGAATTACTGTGAAGCTGGCTTTGATCGTAAATATCAGGTAAGAATTATGAGTAATGATCATTTTGAAGAAATGAAAGAAATGCTTATGAACAACTATCAATCTTTAACTTTATATAATGTGGTTGGTGGCTATAGTGATGATAAAAAACAGCAGATCCTAATCGTTGTTGATACACGAGATTATGGTCCGCTGATTACACAAATCCATGAAATTGATCCCAATGCCTTTATTATTACAGATACCGTTGTTAAAGTGCATGGTGGACAGTGGGGATTATAGCCAAGTTTGCTCAAAAATCTCTTTTTTAAAGCCGCAAGTAAGTTTTTCATCGTCTACTACTAACGGTCTTTTAATTAACTTACCATCGCTTGATAAGAGTTCGGCAGCTTGAGTTATAGTCATGTTAGGAATTTTATCTTTTAAGTTCTGAGCGCGATAATGTTGACCTGAGGTGTTAAAGAAATAGCGCAGGCCACGGTCTTGATATTTTGTTAACCATTTAATGAAATCTGCCTTAACGGGCGGATTTTTTATTAGGTCGATAAATTGATATTCAATTTTATGTTCATCCATCCATTTTTGCGCTTTGTTTGAAGTTGAGCAGCGTTTGTAGCCGTAAAAAGTTATCATAGTAATTCTCCTTTGTTAAAACAATTATATTTTTAGTATAATTGTTTTCTTTAATATGGTGCAAAATTGTTCACTATACAGAATAAAATGCTTTTTCTTAATAAAAATCCTATAAAACATTGATTCCTTGCAGCTTGAGTAGTAAACTGTAAGAGTTGTATTTGTGGATATACCTCACATCTGCAACCGCACGTCTAAGGTCAAAAGTAAGTTAATGTTAACTTCACCTTTTTACGGCGAGTCTAAGTATTTTTTTCGGAGGTGTACAAATGTACGCAGTTATTAAAACCGGTGGTAAGCAATACAAGGTTGCTAAAGGCGATAGCGTTTTTGTTGAAAAGCTTGAAGTTAAGCCTGGCGAAGAAGTAACCTTTGATGAAGTTATCCTTTTAAACGATGGTAAGTCAACTAAGATTGGTACTCCATTAGTTGAAGGTGCTAAGGTTGTTGCTAAAGTTGAAAAGCAAGGCAAGGAAAAGAAAGTTGTAACTTTCAAGTACAAGCCAAAGAAGCACTCACATACTAAGTATGGTCACCGTCAACCTTACACTAAGGTAACTATCGAAAGCATTGAAGCTTAATTAAGGGGTGAAACGAATTATGATGATTAATAATCTTGAAGCACTTAAGTTATTTGCCCACCACAAGGGTGGTGGTTCTACTGCCAATGGTCGTAACTCAGCTGGTCGTCGTTTAGGCGCAAAGCGTGCTGACGGTCAAGCAGTTAACGCAGGTTCCATCATTTACCGTCAACGTGGTACTAAGATCCACCCAGGTAAGAATGTTGGCCGCGGTGGTGACGACACTTTATTTGCATTAGTTGAAGGTGTTGTTAAGTTCGAACGCTTGGGTAAAGATCGTAAACAAGTTTCAGTTTACCCAGTTAACGAAGCAAAATAATCTATTTTTGCAGACTGGACGTCCAATCGAACGTTCAGTCTTTTTTTATCAATTGAGGTGAAGATCATGCCTGCAAATCAAGAACTATTAGCGCTTTTAAACAAGCGAATTAGCAAGGTTACAGATGAAATTAAAGCGCAAAATGCAGATGCATTAGTAATATTTAATCAAGCCAATTATCGATATTTGACTAATTTTACCGGAGAAGAGGCTGAATTAATCTTAACTAAAGATGGTGATCGGGTATTATTATCTGATTCACGTTTTAAGGACCAGATTAGGCATCAGGCTCCGGGTGAATTGAAGGTTGTCATGCAGACGATGGATAACATTAAAGAAATTAGTCGTCAGCTCAAAAAGCTTCCAGTTAAACGCGTTTTAGTTGAAGGTGAATTCATTAGTGCAAGTCAATTTGATACTTTAGTAACGCAAAATCCTGATCTAGATTTTGTATTAAGTAACGAATTGGTTGAAAAAGCACGTACTGTTAAAGATGAATTAGAAGTTAAAGCTTTGCAAAAAGCAATTGATATATCGATGCAAAGCTTTAAAGATATACTGCCAATGATTAAGCCCGGTGTAAGCGAGAAAGCAGTCGGAGCTAAGCTAGATTACTTGTTTAAAATTAACGGCGGTGAAGGTCCTTCTTTTGAAACTATTATTGCTTCTGGTTATCGTGGCTCTTGGGCACATGGTGTAGCTAGTGACAAAAAGATTCAAGAAGGTGAATTAATCGTTATTGACTTTGGTAGTTTCTATAATGGTTACACTGCTGATATTACACGTACAGTGGCCTTGGGACAGGTAGATTCAGAATTAGAAAAAATCTATCATATTGTCTATGAAGCTCAAAAACGTGGTATACAAGCCGCTATTGCAGGCAATTACGGTGCTGATATTGATAAGGCAGCGCGCTCTTATATTACTGAGCAAGGTTATGGCGAATATTTCGGACATGGAATTGGACATGGTATCGGACTTGAAATTCATGAACTATGTACGCCAGCAATGCCATATAGTAAAGAGATTATGAAAGATAACATGGCGATCACTGTAGAACCAGGTATTTATTTACCTGATAAAGGTGGCGTCAGAATTGAAGATGACATTTTAATTTCAGATGATAAGCCAATTACGATGTCTGATTTGCCAAAAAAAGAATTATTAGTTTTGTAAATTTATGCAATTTATCCGTTTATCTTGCGAAATCTAGTTTAAGATTGGTAAGATAGATATATGTAGAAATGAGGTAATTTATTATGACAATGATCTCCGTTAATGAGTTCAAAAACGGACTTACTATTCAATATAATAATGACTTATGGCGTATTGTTGAATTCCAACACGTAAAGCCAGGAAAAGGTAGTGCTTTCGTTCGTTCAAAGCTTAAGAGCTTAAGAACTGGCGCAGTTCAAGAATACACTTTCCGTTCTACTGCTAAAGTAGAAACTGCAGATATTCAAACTAAATCAATGCAATACCTTTACAATGATGGTACTAGCTTTGTATTTATGGATACTAATACTTACGAACAACTTGAAATTCCAGAAGCTCAAGTTGAAGCAGAATCTAAGTATTTGAAAGAAAACATGGTAGTTAACGTAATTATGCACGATGGTGAAACCTTGGGTGTTGAATTACCTAACACTGTTGACTTGACTGTTGCTCAAACAGAACCAAATATTAAAGGTGATACTTCTTCTGGTGGTGGTAAGCCAGCAACAATGGAAACTGGTTTAGTTGTTAACGTACCATTCTTCATTAATGAAGGAGACGTTTTGACTATCAACACTGCAGATGGTACTTACGTATCACGTGCAAATAAGTAATTAATTAGAGGTTTTTATTATGGCTGATAATTCAACAATTCTTTTATCTAGTAACGATAAAGGTGATGAGACTCGGGTTGATCTAAGTGTTCTTGAAGTCATTTTGGGAATTGCTGCCAGAAAAGTAGACGGCGTAAGTGAAATGCGTGGTTCAATCAAGAGTGGATTAGATACATTATTTGGTCGAACTAATCGCGGCAAGGGCGTAGATCTAAGCGTCGAAGATGATAAATTGACTGCGGATGTATATGTCTACTTAGATTATGGCGTGAATGTTCCTCAAGTTGCAGTTAAGATTCAAAAGCGTTTAGCTTTGCAATTACAACAAATGACCGATTTAACATTAAAACAAATTAATGTTCACGTTGTCGGCTTGATTTCTGAAGAAGAAAAATCAGCAAAAGATGAAGAACTCTTTTCTAATCAAGAAGATGGCGAGGCGCAAGACTAATGACTCAACATGAAATGAGAACAATAGCCTTGCAGGCATTGTATTTGGCTAATCAAAGCAAGACTACTGATAGTGAAGCAGTTTGTTTAAGAGCTAAAAATGCACTAAACTTAAAGGATTTTCCTGATTATTCAAAGAAGCTTTTAGATGGTGTATTGGATAATAAAGAAAAGCTTGACAGTGCTATTTCTGCTCACTTGAAAAAAGGCTGGCGCATTGAAAGACTTGATTCAATTGATCGCGCTATTTTGGAATTAGGTTTATATGAGATGCAAAATAGTAAGGCTATTGAACCAGTCGCTGCTTTAAATGAAGCTTTAAATTTATGTGATGAATTTTCTTCATCTAAGTCTAAAGCTTTTGTTAATGGTGTCTTGGGCAATTTTGTAGAGCAAAGATAAGAATTAAAGTCGGCAAGTTGCCGACTTTTTTTATGAGGTATTATTTTGGCAACAATTCTAGATGGTAAAAAGGTAGCTGGCAAGCTCGCTGAAAAAGTTAAAGAAAAGGTTAAATTTTTAAATGAACAAAAAATTTTCCCAACTTTATGTGTAATAGAAGTAGGTAATGATCCAGCTAGTAAAATTTATTTAAGAGTCAAAAGGAATCTTGCCAAACAAGTGGAGATCAATGAAAAGACAATTAATTTTGATGACGATGTAAAGCAAGATAAGTTAATTGACACAATCAAAGAGTTAAACAATGATCCTACGATCAGTGCTATTATGGTACAACTTCCACTTCCAGCACATCTAGATCAATCTAAGATTATAGAAGCAATTGATCCAGCAAAAGATGCAGATGGATTTCATCCTTATAACCAAGGCAAGCTTTGGCAAGGAAATAGTCAAGTGATCCCAGCTACAGTGCGTAGTATCATGTCCTTATTGAATGAGTACGATATCCAATTAGAAGGTAAAAATGCTCTGATAATTGGGCGTAGTATTATTGTGGGTAAACCTTTAGCTAGTCAACTGTTAAATAAAAACGCAACCGTGACAATTGCCCATTCTAAGACACAAAATTTATCGACTTTAACTAAAAAGGCTGATATTATCATTTCTGATGTGGGTCAAGCACATTTAATTAAAGAAGATATGATTAAAAATGATGTCGTTTTGATTGATGTTGGAATGAATCGTGAAAATGGTAAGCTCTTAGGTGATATTAATTTTCAAACTTGCCTGCCTAAAGCTAGCGCGATTACTCCGGTTCCTGGAGGAGTTGGCCCTTTGACAGTGGCAAGTCTAATGTATCAAGTCGTATTATTAACGGAGAATCAAAACAATGGCTGAAAGCCCAATCTATTTATCTGTTACAGATCTCAATTATTATATTTCTCAAAAGTTCAAAAACGATCCTTATTTGCACAAGGTTTTCTTACAAGGTGAGCTTTCAAATTTTCGCTTCAGGATGAATTCGCACCAATATTTTTCACTAAAAGATGAGAAATCCAAAATAAATGTGGTGATGTTTCGCTCTTTTTTTGAAAAATTAAAGTTTAAACCTGAAGAAGGAATGAAAGTCTATGTTAGCGGTTATGTCGGAGTATATGGTCCACAAGGGTCGTATCAATTCTATGCTCAAACTATGGAGCCAGCTGGATTAGGTGCTTTATATGAACAATTGCGCCAGTTGCAAGAAAAGCTAAGCAAAGAAGGTTTATTTGATCAAGCTCATAAAAAGAAATTACCGCTTTTTCCAGATAAAATTGCAGTAGTAACTAGTGCGTCTGGAGCGGTAATTCATGATATTATGGTCACTGCTAACCGGCGTTTTCCTCACGCAGAGATTGATCTTTATCCTGCCAAAGTTCAAGGTGATGAAGCTGCGGATACAATTGTTAATTCTTTAAGACAAATAGCAGCTCAAGGTGATGAATATGATGTTGTCATTATTGGACGTGGTGGAGGATCATTAGAAGATTTATGGCCATTTAATGAGGAAAATGTTGTACGTCAAATATATGCGATGACGATGCCGGTCATTTCATCAGTAGGACATGAAACTGATACAACGCTTAGTGATCTGGTGGCTGATGCCCGTGCAGCAACTCCAACAGCGGCAGCTGAATATGCAACACCTAATTTAGCAGATATTTTGACTTCAATTAATCAATTACGTGGGCGGCTTTATGCGGCAATGCAGGCAATTATCAGAAATAAGAGCGAGCAATTAGAACGTTTAAAGAATTCTGTGGTTTTGCGCGAACCTGCTCGCATTTATGATGAACCTATTCAACGTGTCGATATGCTAACTCAGCGCTTATATCAGGCTCAAAAGAATTTGCTTTCTCACAAGCAGGCAGAATTTAATCTTGCTAAACAACGTTTAAGAGCTGTCAGTCCTGATAAGCAATTGAATCAAATTAAGCAACAAAAGGCTTTCTTAACTCAAAGTTTGAATCAAAATATGCTGAATTATTTAAAATTACAAAGAAATCGTTTTGCTTCGTTTGAACAAAAATTAGATGATAATAGCCCTCTTAAAACGATTAGTCGAGGGTATGTTTATACATCTGATAGTGCTGGTCAAACAGTTACTTCAGTAGAGCAATTGAAGATTGATGAAGAAATCAACCTTCAATTCAAGGATGGACAAGCAAGTGCGAAAGTGACGCAAATAAGGAGAAAATAAAATGGCTGAAAAGAAAAATAATTTTGAAGAACAGTTAGTTGAATTGCAAACTATCGTAAATAAATTAGAAAGTGGCAATGTACCGCTTGAAGAAGCACTAGATCAATTTCAAGCAGGTGTAAAATTGAGTCGTGATTTAGAAAAGAAACTTACACAAGCTGAACAAACTGTAGCAAAATTAATAGATAAAGATGGTAATGAAAAAGAACTTGACCCTCAAAATGCTCAAGCTCCTGAGGATGAATAATGAACTTAAAAGAATTTAGACAAAAATATACGCCAATTATTGATGAGTATCTAAAAAGTCATCTAGAAAATGACACAGATAATCAAAAATTTGGTCAGATTATGGCTTATTCGGTTTTGGCTGGAGGTAAAAGGTTAAGACCTTTGATATTTTTATCTACGTTGGCTAGCTTAGGTAAGAAAATAACCGATAGAGAAATTCAAATCGCCTCTGGTATCGAATTGATTCACACATATTCATTAATTCATGACGACTTACCCGCAATGGATAATGATGACTATCGCCGTGGAAAATTAACTAGTCATAAAAAATTTGGTGAAGCTGAGGCAATTTTGGCTGGTGATGGTTTGCTGACGCTTGGAATAGAATGGATTAGCCGGGCTAGTCAAAACATTAAATTAGTAGAAATAATTACTCAAGCTGTTGGTCCTAATGGAATGGTTGGCGGTCAATATTTAGATATAGATTCTACAAATAATGATTCAGTTAAAGATGACGCAGAATTTATCAAAAAAATGGAATGGCTCAAAACTGGCTGTTTACTGCAAGCTAGCGTTCAAATGGCATATGTCTATGCTGAATGTCAGGATCAAAATCAAATTTCAGCTTTAGATAAGTTTGCTTATGCTTTTGGCCGATCTTATCAAATTTATGATGACTTAGTAGATCTAGTGGAAACTAGTGAACAAGCCGGAAAAGCAACTCATAAAGATGAACAAGAAGGTAAAAATAATACTTTGACTCTTTATGGCGCTAACAGCAGTCGTCAGCAACTCCAAGAATTGATCGATCAGGGCAAAAACGCCGTAGCGATTTTTGACTTGCCTTTACTTGGTGAGTTCTTTGATTTATATCAGAAGGTAATGTAATGAGTAAAAAAAGAGCAGATGTCCTTTTATTTGAACAAGGTTTATTCAATTCCAGAACCGGTGCTCAGCGTGCCATTATGGCTGGACTGGTTAGTGATCATAATCATCAGCGAATTGATAAAGCGGGTCAAAAATTTGATGAAGATGAAACTTTTTTCGTTAAAGAAGATGGGAAAAAATATGTTTCTCGTGGCGGTTTCAAATTAGAAAAAGCTCTTAAAGTTTTCAATATTGATTTAAAAGATCGAATTTGTCTTGATATCGGAGCTTCAACTGGTGGCTTTACTGATGTAGCTTTACAAAATGGAGCTAAAAAGGTCTATGCACTAGATGTCGGCTACAATCAATTAGCCTGGAAGCTGCGTGATGATCCACAAGTAATTGTGATGGAAAAGCAAAACTTTCGCTATAGTAAATTAGAAGACTTTACCCAAGGTCGACCGACTTTTGCGATGACTGATGTATCTTTTATTTCATTGGATCTAATTATGCCGCCGATGTATGATATTTTAGCTGATAAGTGTGATGCAGTTTGTTTGATTAAGCCTCAATTTGAAGCGGGACCTGAACATGTGGGTAAACACGGTATAGTTCATGATCATGAAGTCCATAAAGCTGTAATTGAGCATACTATGCAAGAAGCTATGAAAATTGGTTTTAATGTTTTAGGGGTCGATTATTCACCAATAAAAGGCGGTAAGGGCAACATTGAGTTTTTAATTCACCTTGGAAAAGATGAAGAACAGAATTCGCAAAATCTTTGGCAAGGAGATGTAAGTGCCGTAGTTCAACGTGCAGTTGCTGGCCTTTAGGAGGTAAAAATGTTACTTGAACTTGATATTCAAAATTTTGCCATCATTAAGTCTCTTAAAGTACGCTTTCGAGAAAAAATGACGGTAATCATTGGTGAAACTGGTGCAGGTAAATCAATAATTATTGATGCAGTTTCTCTTTTATTAGGGAATCGTGCTCAGCATGAGATGATTCGCACTGGAGAAAACAAGGCGATCATCACTGGCCTATTTGAAGTTAATGAACAATATGACACGATTAAAGCTCTATGTGAAAAATATGGTTTACCTTGTGAAGATGAACAAATTGTGATTTCTAGAGAGCTTTCGCAAAAAGGGCGAAGTGTTGTTAGGATTAATGGACAGATTACAACTATCGGAGTTTTAAAAGAAATTGGTCGGTATTTGGTAGATATCCATGGCCAAAATGACCAGCAGATTTTAATGGATCCAGATCGTCAAATTGATCTCGTTGATAATTATGCTCCAGCTAGCTTTCGTGAAAAACTGAAGTCCTATCAGGAAGATTTCACTAAATGGCAAAAGGTAAGTAAACGCTTATTACAATTGCGTCAAGATGCTCAAGAGCTAGCTCAGAAGCAGGATATTTTGGAGTTTCAAAATAATGAGTTAACTAATGCTGATTTACAAGATCCTCATGAAGATGAAAAACTAGAAGAAGAATTCAATGAGTTGAACAATTATCAAAAAATTGCTGATACTGCTTCTTACTTTATGCAGCTATATGATGACGATGAGCATGGTCTGGCTACTTTGCTTGGGGATGCGCAAAACGCAGCTAGTGATTTGGCGGACTATGGGAAAAAGTTTCAAAATTTTGCCCAGAGTTTTAATGATGGTGTTTATTCTTTAAATGATGCTCACAGTGAATTATCAAATTTGATGGATAGTATGGATTTTGACGAAGAAAGATATCAGTTTGTCACTAATCGGTTAGATACTCTGACTTCACTCAAGAAAAAATATGGTCCTACTTTAGAAGATGTTTTTAAGTTTTATGAAAAAGTTCAAAAAGAGCTTGGGCAGTTTGAAACTGGAGGCCTTGATGAAGAAAAACTTCAAAAACAAGTCCATGATTTAGAAAAAAGATTGACTAAAAAATCAGAAGAACTGCACCGTCAGCGAGAAAAAGTGGCACATAACTTGGAAGAAAAAATCAAAGGTGAGCTTGCAGATCTATATATGGAAAAGGCTCGCTTTGCGATTAACTTCAATACTAGCCCTAATTTCACAAAATTGGGCACAGACCTAGTAACTTTTGTTATTGCGCCAAATCCAGGTGAAGCTTTGATGCCATTAGTTAAAATTGTATCTGGGGGAGAACAATCACGTTTAATCTTAGCATTAAAGGCGATTTTTAGTCGCGTTGAACCAGTCGGCACAATGATTTTTGATGAAATTGATACCGGGGTTTCAGGTCGCGTTTCTGCGGCTATCGGTAAAAAAATGCATGCCATTGGACAAGAAAAACAAGTTATTGCTATTACTCATTCTCCGCAAGTTGCAGCCGCAGGAGATCAACGTTATTCTGTAGTTAAACAAGTTAAAGATGGTGCGACCTATACTCAAGTTGGACCTTTGACTCAGGAAGAGGCGATTACCGCAATCGCACAAATGATGGCTGGAAGCGACGTAACTGCCGCAGCAAAACAGAATGCTGCTGATTTAATGAATAGTTTTCAAAATACAGAAAAGTAAAAGCCACGATTCATACTGTAATTAAGTGTGAATCGTGGCTTATTTTGTATATATTAACAATTTTTATCATAGAGTTGCCCACGTTTAGCTGCTTTTTGTAGATCACTTGCTGTAGCCAATTTAACGTTACCTGTTAATAGACCACTGTCATTTCTTAAGCGAAGTGTAGTGTCTTTGATGTCTAAAATCAAATTATTGCCTAAGAAGGCTAAATCATAATCTGATGTATAGAATTTTAAGTCTGTGTCAGTTTGAATAAGAATAGGATAGCGTGGATCGGAAGGTCGCGTATCTAAAATAATGATTGAGAAATCGGCCCCTAAGCTGCAAGATCCACCTTCAATAGAATAATCACCCCCGCCGCCATCTACAATTAGAAGCAGCGGATAATTATCGTAGTCTTTTTTCTTTAATAATTTAAGAGCATCAGAAGCGATTGTCATTTTAACCATAAGAGATTACTTCCTTTTCTAGTAGAAAATTATTTAATACTTTAATTTTACTGCTAAAAGATTATTTTTAGAATTAATCTACTTCAATAT
>NZ_CANBCP010000040.1 GCF_947367085.1 uncultured Lactobacillus sp.
GATAAGTTCCCTTGCAACGACAAGGGAACGCCACACATTCTTTAAGCCTTTCAATATTTAGAAACATGCTTTAAGTATTATTAAACGCATCTCATAGGTTGTTTAGTATTTTTGTCAAAAGGAGTTTTATATTTTTCAGCATCACCAGTTCCTGGAGTTGATGGTAAACCTTCACTACCCCAATCTTCTGATTCATTAACATTTTCAGTTTAAATAATGTTGCTTCTACTTCTTTACCCTTTGCCTTTTGTACAAGGGTTGTATAGTAGCGACGAATAATTTCTTCTCTGGATGCTGCAGAAACCGCTTCATCATCGTAAATACAATTTCCTACCATATTAACGCCCATATCAGTAGGAGAATTATATGGATTTTCACCATAAATTCCTTCAAAAATCGCATTTAATACAGGGAAAATTTCAATATCACGATTGATGGCATCAATAAAAAAGATCTATCGAGAATTACAAAGTATACTAAATCTACTTTACAAACTGTTGATTATACTAAAACTTATAATCGCAAACATGGAATTAGTCCAACTAAGAAGTTTATCTTTTCAGTACTATGTGTAATCATTTCTGCAATTGATGCTTTTATCTGGGCTATTTTAGATAGTGCACCATTGAAGTGCAATTACTTTAAAAATGCTATTTTATCGAAATTATTACGTAGTTCAGGGATGCGTTTCTTAATCACTGATTTATTCTTGTTATTAGTAGTATTTTTGACACTACCAATTCGATTGTTTTTTAGCGATAAAGGGCAATTGTTGACGTTACTTTTAGCTGTTTTTGCTTTGCAGTGCTTTACTTTCGGCATGACAATGTTATTAATTCAAAGAAAGGAAGAAAATAATGGATCTACCAATTGAGTTTAAGAATAAGTATAGAAAGCTCTTGGGTGAAAAAGATAGTCAGAAATTTTTTGAAGCAATTGATGGCAAGAAAATAAATGGCTTTCGTTTAAATCCTTTAAAACAAAATTATAAGAATGTTTCTTATGACTTATCTGACAAAGTTCCGTTTATAGATAATGGCTTTTATGGAAAGATTAGTGGTAACGATATCGAATGGTTGAGCGGTTATGTTTATTCTCAAGATCCATCGGCCATGTTTCCAGCTCAAATAAGTCAGGTAAAACCGGGTCAAAGAGTATTAGATTTATGTGCTGCTCCCGGTGGAAAATCGACTGCTTTGGCATCAAAACTTGCGGATCAAGGAATTTTGGTTGCAAATGAAATCTCCAGCAGTCGTGTAAAAAAGTTGAGAGAGAATCTAGAAAAATGGGGTAGTAGTAATGTATTAATTACTAATGAATCTCCAGATAAATTGGTTTCAAGTTTTAAAAATTACTTTGACACCATCTTAGTTGATGCACCTTGCTCTGGTGAAGGGATGTTTCGCAAAGATCCGGAGGCAATGAAATATTGGTCACAAGATTATGTGTTGACGTGTCAAAGTCGGCAAAAAGAGATCTTACAACATGCTTATCAGATGTTAGCTCCTGGAGGAAAACTTGTATATTCAACTTGTACATTTTCTCCTGAAGAAGATGAGCAGATTGTTGAGTGGCTAGTTAATAAATATAAAATGCAAGTGTTACCAATAGATAAATTTGAAGGAATGGCGAAAGGACGCGTGGATTGGACCAAAAATAATACAAGTCAAGTCCAAGACAGTGTTAGATTTTGGTTTCAAGATGGAGTTGGAGAAGGGCAATATGTCGCACTTTTGCAGAAAAATAAGGATATTGATAATGCAGCTCCAAAAAGCAAAAAGAAGCCAAGTAAGAAGAGCAGAAATTCACGGATTAGAATTTTAAGCAAAGAAGAAAAAGAGTTAATTGATAAGCAAATTTATGATTTTGCTTTACCTGATCGTTTAAAAAATTGGAAGAAAGAAGCTTTAATTAGTAATGAGCACGTTTTTGTTCCAATTATTGCTCCCAAAGATCTTACCGGCCTACGTATCATAAATAATGGCGTTGAGCTGGGAATAATGAAGAAAAATCGTTTTGAGCCTGGTCAGCAATTAGCACAAGTTCTAGGACAAAGGAATCAGGACAAAATAGTTAAACTGGATGATCAAGAATTTGAAAAATATCTTCATGGCGAAGCTATAAAACTGGACACAACACTTAAAGGATTTGTCCTAGTGACGTATCAAGACAAAATCTTTTCTTTTGGAAAAATAGGAGGAGATAAAATCTTGAAAAATTACTATCCTAAAGGCTTAAGAAAGTAAAAAATGAACTGCATCAGCAGTTCATTTTTAGTATATTTTTTCAATTTGTTTTTGATAGTTAAAAAGTTCGTTGTCTAGATAATACTTAACTTTTCTTGCGTCTTTTATTTGATTTAGACCAAACAACGCATTCAGCATTATCAATTCAGATTTTATTTTTTCAATTTCCGCACATAATTCATCACTACCTCGGAAAGCAAATTTCAAAAAATGGCTAGCCAAGCCAACATAGTTTGCGCCTAAAACAAGTGATTTGAAAATATTCATACTGTTATTAATCCCACCAGAGGCAAAGATAACTTTTTTCTGCTTAATTAATTTTGCACCTAATAAAGCTTTAGGAGTCGATAATCCAATATCTTCTAAAAAAGCTAAATCATGAAGCTCTCGTCTCTCATTTTCAATTTGAGCAAAATTGGTTCCACCGCTGCCTCCCAAATCAAAGTTAGAAAAACCATTTTTCTGTAAAGTCTGGATACTAGCAGGGTCTAAACCTTGACCAACTTCTTTAATGATGATCGGGATATCAACTTTATCACGTATTCTTTTTAAATTATCTAGCCAGATAAAATTACGATCTCCTTCAGGCATGACGGCTTCTTGAACCGTATTTAGATGAATTTGAAGAGCATCAGCATTTAATTCTTTAATGATTTTTTCTGCACTGTGAGCATTAGTATCAGGATTTATATTTGCAAAAAGTAACCCATCAGGATTTTCACTACGAGCAATACTAAAACTGTTTAACTGATCTGGCTCTTTTTCTAAAATACTGGCGCTACCTAAGGCCATAGGGATATTTTCTTTTGCGCAGGCTTTAGCCAGTCGTTTATTTATCTGAAAAGATTTTTCAGAGCCACCAGTCATAGCATTTATATATATAGGCATAGAAATTCTGTGATTAAACAAAGAACTTTCTAAACTATTCTCACTAAATTGTGTTTCAGCAAGAGCAGGACGAATTAAATGAATTTGGTTAAAATCCGATTTTTTTTGTTTATTAAAAAACATCTTGGCTAATGCAAGATGTTCTTCTTTTCTTTGGGAACGTTGAGACATATTTTCTCCAACTTAATTTGCAATAGAATGAACACGGAAATTTAGTGGTAAAATTCCATTTTCTCGCCATAAGGCTTTCATTTGATTTATCTTAGTATCATCATTTGCAATTACTATACCACAATCTCCATTACCAGCACCGGAAGTTTTTGCAGCACCTTCAAATTGTTCGGCAATATCAATCAATTTGGTTAAACGAGGAATTTCAATAGCTATCTTGTTTAACGAAGCAAAATCTTTAAGAAGACGACGATTTAAGCGAATTTGTTCTTGGATCAAATTAATGTTCTTATCGTTGAATCCTTGAATCATTTTGAGTACACAATCACGAGAGTTTTGTAAAAACTCATCATAAGCACTTTTAATGAATTTCTTTTTGGCATTAGTTTTATCAACCAACTGAGATGTTGAAGCTGGTTTTTGGCTCCAGCCAATTACTAATTTCATCCCTTCGGGAGGAGTAAGTAACTGCACTCTCAGACCTGGCCATGCTTCGTTTAAAACATAACTCAAAGAATGGTGGGCAAGTTCATTTTCAAGCCACACTTTATCAAAGGTTTGATAAGCAAGCCAACCTCCATAGACACTAGCCGCAATATCTCCAGCTGAGCCATTTCCTTGAACAGAGTAGTGGGAGATTGCAGATAGCTTAAATATTAGATCATTTGAAACTTTTAAACCATAAAATTCTAAAATCGCTTTTACTGTGGCAACAGTAACGGCAGCTGAGGAGCCTAGCCCATATTTTTTACCATCTGAAGAATCTAAATCTGAATTTACATGTAAATCATATAATGACATCGATACATCTTGTTCTAGACAATAGCTCTCGGTAAATTTAATAGCAGATAAGATGTATTCAAATGGGTTGTCACGATTATCAATCACCATTTGATTGCCTTTTCTAATCCAGTGAATTGAATCTTGAGAATACTGCTTAGAGTGAATTAATCCCTGGGAACCTTTACTTTTTGCAATAGAAACCCGGACGAATTCATTAACAGCTACTAAAATTGCTGGACAATTCTGTTCTAAAACTGCATATTCGCCAGCAATATATAGCTTGCCTGGTGCTTTAACGGTAATCAAACGTTATTCCTCTAATCTATCTAAACTTAGTCCAGATATTCAATTCCTGGACCGAAACCTGCATTGACTATTTTAACATTGCCTAAGAGGTTGTGAATAGCAGAAATTATTTTTTTGCTATTTCTTAAGGTACACAAAATTTTTACGTTCGGACCAGCATCGATAGTATAATAACATTCAATGCCTGAATTTCGGAGTTCATGTACTAAATTAATTAAACTAATTGTATCTGGTTCAAAATAGGTAAAGCCGGGATTAGCAGTTAGATTCATTGCATGCATTTCATTAGCTGAATTTTCACTAATTTGACCTAATGTAGAAAAATCGTGGTTAGAAATTGCGCTTTTCATAGCTTGAATTTCACTATCATTCTGTTTAAGCCAATCTTGATAATAATTAGAATGTTGAGCTAACTCCATTCCTTTTGAAGAAGAGATTTTCTTTTGCTTAGTATTAACTTCAACCGCCAGCATGTGTAGATCCCAGTCAGGATGTTCGTTAAGTGCTTGTGCATAAGAATTTAAATCATTATCGCCTTTAATCCACTCAACAAAGCCGCCAAAAATAGAGCGGGTTGCGGACCCTGATCCTAAGCGGGCTAACCGTGAGAGTTGAGTTTTATCTAAATCTAATTGGTAACTTTTAGCAAAACATGCTGCTAAAGCCGCAAAAGCTGAAGCAGAAGATGCTAACCCAGCTGAAGTAGGGACATGGTTATATGAATGGATTTCAAAATTTTCATTTGGATCTAAATTGTATTTTTTTTGCAATTCATTAATATAATCAAAGACGCGCTGACTTTGAGCAGGAGATTGTTTAACATCATTTAAGTAAAAGGAGCTTTCTGATATTTTAGGGTCATGTTCAAATTCAGTCTCAGTGTAAAAAGCATCTAAAGTCATTGAGATACTAGACATTAAAGGTAATTTCAGAGCTTTGTCGGCTTTGCCCCAGTATTTGATTAAAGCAATATTGGTATGTGCACGTGCTTTTGCCTTCATTAGATTTCCTCGATCCAGTAATTAGAAAAGTAATTTTGAGCTTTTTGACTAATCTGTTGGGCTATTTCTTGACTTGGACAAAGGGCAATTACAATTCCTCCTAAACCGCCTCCAGAAAGTTTGCTCCCTAAAGCACCATTTTCTTGAGCAATTTTACAGATATTATCGATTCTATTAGTAGAAAGGCCAAATGAAGATAAAATCTCTTGAGCTTCATTAAAGATTTGTCCCACAGTTTTGCTGTCGTGCTTGCTCCAAATCTTACGTGTTTGAGTAGCTAGTTGACCCAGACGATCGATTTTTTGTTTATTAGTATCATTTTCTTCATACTGTTTACGAACGCTGCTGACGGCTTGTTTAGTATTACCTAATTCACCAGTATCCATAATTAACAAGGTTGCTCCTAGTTTATCTTTCAAAGTCTGTGGACCATCTTGTTTATTAAAGAAAACTAAATAATCAGAATGAACAGTTGCCGCATCAAGGCCAGAAGCCTTACCATGATTAATCATTTCTGCATGATTAGTAATATTCATGATCTCTTCTTCACTTAAATTTAAGTTGAAATATTCATTTAATGCTTTCGTGGTACCCAATGCCACAGCTGCACTTGAGCCTAAACCACGTTCGATTGGAATTTCACCGGAGTAAGTAATTTTAACTTTTTCATCTGACTTGGATTTTTCAAGTAAAGTTTTGAAAACATATTTTAAACCGTCGTATTCTGCTGGAGCATCTAAAAAAGGACCATGATAATGGTTAGTATCCATCCAGTTTTTAGAATTATTCTCAACAGTTGTAGTAATATTTAAAGCATTAATAGGTAATGCAAGAGCATCTTTACCATAGACAACTGAGTGTTCACCAATTAAAATTACTTTTCCATGAGCTTTAATATTTACCTTTTTATTTTCGTGCATTAATTCATACCGTCCTTTCTTAGTAAAACCTCTATGCTAAAATGTTTTTAAGGAGAAACAGAACTTATGATCAATATAATTACAGGGCGTCAAACTGATCCCTTACAAAACCAAATTTTAGATTTAGCTGTAAAGAAATATTATCAAGATCCAAGTAAAAAAATATTTATTATTGTTCCTAACCATATCAAATTTACCACAGAAGTAAGAGCCTTATCTAAATTAGCAAATCTTTCTAATCAAAACCAGGTGGCAGTCAAAAATTTACAAATTCTTTCCTTTTCTCGTCTGGCTTGGTATTTCCTAAAAGATGCGCAGATTGCATTACCAGAAATTCTAGATGATGCTGCAAGTATTATGCTTTTAGAGCAGATCGTTCGTCAAAATCAAGATAAGTTAAAGCTATTTACTGACGAGCAAATCAATCAGGGGAGTTTGAAACAGCTTTATCAAGCGATATTGACTCTAAAACAGGGCAGTCTTGATTTGGACGATATCGATGTTGAAGACAGTGATGAAGAAACTAAACTAAAAATCCATGATCTAAAGATCGTTTATGAAGTTTTTGTTGAACGGCTTGCAAATAAGTTTGCTACCAAAGATGAAATGCAATTTATTTTAAATCAATATCTCGTCAAAGCTGATTTACAAAATTATTCATTCTATTTTTCTGATTTTTCACATTTTACTAGTCAGGAACAATTGACTTTGCAGCTACTTACAAAAAAAGCTGCCGATATAACAGTTAGTTTCAAGACGAAAAATGGACAAGTCAATACGAATCCTCAAGCAGGAGATTATGATTATATCGTTCAAAGTTCAATTAAGCATTTTGAACATTTTTTACAAACACAAAATTTGAATTATACTTTTTCATTTTATGAATCTGGTGATACCTTAGACAATAAGACCAAACTAAATGGAGTTTGGACTAAAACTCTGTCTTTAAAAAATGACGATATAGGAGATTTAGTACAATTTATTAAAGCCGACTCACGTTATTCAGAGGCTTATTTTGTGGCGCGTACAATCTATCAACAGGTTGCTTTAAATAATTATCGTTTTCGAGATTTTTTAATTCTAGCTCCTGATTTAAATGAATATGAAACGTATTTGACGCCAATCTTACGACAAAATAAGATTCCTTTTTTCGATGATTTACAAAAACAGATGAAATTTCATCCATTAGTGGTAATTATTGAGAATCTAATGCAAATCTATCAAAGGGGCTTTCAGACTAATAATCTGTTATCAATTATGAAAACACATTTATTAATGCCTGAGTGGTATAGAGATGAAGCGAGTTTTCAATATGATATAGATAGTTTGGAAAATTTTGTTTTAGCACATGGTATAAATCAAAATCTATGGAAAAAAGATCTAACTGACTTTTTGGATGCTCATGTGATAGCTTTAGATGAATCTGCTAGCCGAGTTCAAGAACTAGATCGAGTTCGAAGTTATTTTGTTAACGAAATAACAGATCTTTTTGATCAACTAAAGTCTCAAAAAGATCCTCAAAGAGCACTCAGCGTCTTTTGGAACTTTTTGATTAAAAATGGTGTAGCTAAAAGATTAGAAAATTGGCGCCAGAAAGCTAATGAAGATGGTAATTTGCAGTTAGCGCAACAGCCAGAGCAGGTCTGGACTACCTTAAACGATCTACTAAAAGATTATCTCTTAATTAATGAAGAATTTAATATAGAATCATTCTTCCAGCTTCTAATCAGTGGCTTTAGTGAAGCAAGTTTTTCACAAATCCCTTCAGCTCTTGATGCCGTTAGCATTTCTGAAATGGGAATGGTTCAAAGCAATGATTATAAACAAGTTTTCATTTTAGGTGCAACTAGTTCTAATTTACCAAATATCAAAAAGATTCCAGGTTTTTTCACTGATGAAAATTTAGATCAAATTAATCGCTCTCTTGATAGCAACCAACAAATTGAAAATCAAAATCAGATGAATAATTTGGATCAAAATTATCAATTTGGTCTAGCCTTATCACTTGCAAGTGATCGAATCTATATTTCTTATCCAATTCTAAATACTGAGAATGAAGAATTAAAACCATCTATTTATTATAAACAGCTCTTTAGACAGCTGGAGGGAAAAGAATATTTTCAACATGATTTACCTCATAAACAAAATGAAGTTTTATCTTTCATTACGAATGCACAAGCATCATTAGGCTATTTGTCATTTTTACAACATGAAAATTTTGCTGGGGCCGATAAGTTACTTGATTTAACTCATTGTAAAATACCTAGTTTAACGAATCAAATTTTGCTAGCCAGTGACTTTAAGAATATTCCGATCTCTTTAGATCAAAAGTTGGCTCAAGAGTTATATGGTAAAAATATTGAAACTTCGGTTTCACAGCTTGAAACCTACTACGAAAATTCCTTTGAATACTTTCTTAATTACGGTCTATCTTTGCGTAAACGCTTTGAAAATGAATTAGATGTGGTTCAAGCAGGGAATTATTACCACGAAACTTTTGACCAATTAGTAAAGCTTTTGAAAGATAAGCATATTGATCTGGCATCTTTAACTGATAGTGAATTAAGCCATTTGTTAGAACAAATTCATGAACAAATGCAGGAAAAAGGACGCTATCGTCAATTATTAAATGATCCATTCAATAAGTATCTATTTCGTCAGTTAGACCAAACTACAGCTAATGTTGCTAAATTTTGGCATCGAAACATAAAAAAGACGATTTTTAGACCCGCATATTCTGAATTAAGTTTTGGCCGTAATCAACCTGTTAAAGGACTAGATTTCCAAGTTCAAACAGATCTTGGAATTAATAAAATTGATTTGCGAGGCAAGATGGATCGTGTCGATCTAGCGCAGCTTGATAATTCTGTCTTAGGACAAGTAATTGATTATAAATCTTCAGCCAAAAAGTTTGATTTAGGATTATTTGCTAATGGAATATCTTTACAAATGATTTCGTATCTTGATGTATTGAAAAACAATCAACACTTTTTTGCGCAAGATGAAGAATTGGATATCTTAGGTGCTTTTTATCAGACCGTAACGAAACACATAGAAAAATTAAATTCTGATTCTAATTTGACAAGTGATTATCATCTCAAAGATATAGTTAAACAAAATGCGCAACAATTGATGTATAACGGAATCTTGGTTGCTGATCAGGAATTATTAGAAAAAGCAGAACCTAATCTGTCTCAAGATCGTGCAAGTAGTGAACTTTACGAAAAGATTCGTAAAAAAGCTAATGGAGACTTTTCATATCCTAATTTAACTAGTTTTAGCAAAGATCAATTACAACAAATTTTGGCTTATAATGCTTATTTGATTCAACATGCCGCAAAAAACATTTTGTCAGGAAAAATTGATCTTAATCCGTATTCGTATAAAAATAAAACACCATTACAATATTCTGATTACACGGATATATTCTTCTTTGATGCGATGCTTAAAGAAAATAATTATCACAAAATTGACTCTATGGATAAAAAGGAATTACTTGAACTAATTAAAAACAAATTAGATCAGGAGAAAGGAAATTAGTATGACAACTTTTACTCCGCAGCAAAAAAAAGCAATTTTTGATCAGGGCAAAGATATCTTAGTATCTGCTTCGGCTGGTTCAGGTAAAACTACGGTTTTAGTTGAAAGAGTTCTGCAAAAAGTCTTGTCAGGTACTCCAATTTCAAGTCTTTTAATAATTACTTTTACTAAAGCTGCTGCTAGTGAGATGAAAGAAAGAATTAAGCTCCAGCTTGATAAAAAATTGCAACAAGATCCAGATAATAATTTTTTACGTGAACAATTGTTGAACGTAGATACAGCAAATATTTCAACAATTGACGCTTTTTGCTTAGATGTGATTAGAAGATTTTATTATGTCATTGATTTAGATCCGAGTTTTTCAATTCTAACTGATGAAACTCAAAGTGCATTACTTCAAGAGCGGGCATTAACTGAACTTGAAAAAAAGCATTTACAAGATCAAGACCAAGATTTTATTGATTTTTATGATAATTTCGCAGGTGATCGAGAAGTAAATGGTGCGCATAATTTGATTTTTGATTTGTATTTTACAGCAATGGCTCAGCCTAACTATGAAAAGTTTTTAGCACAAATAGATCAATACTACGAGTCTACAAATGAGATAGTAAGTAGTCCACTTTGGCAAAAAAATATTAAGCCATACTTATTAAGTCAAATGGCAGATATTGACAATGAATTAGATTATTTTTTAGAAACAAGTCAGTTCAATACGAAAGAATTTGAAAAAGTCAAAGCAAGTTTTGCAGAATTTAAGACGAACATTGAAAACTTGATTACAAGTATAAGTGGCGATCAATCTTATGATCAGCAAAAAGCTAACTTTATTGCTTGTCGTTTTCAAGGAAGTTATCGTAAATCCAAAAAATGGGATGAGGATTTCCTTGCTATATATGAGGAAAGCAGTAATTTCAAAAAGGAAACTTCAAATAAGCTAAAGAAGCTCTTTGCACATTTTTATATTCTTTCAAATAGTGACCAGATCAGTCTGTTAAAAAAGGCAAAGAACTTAGTTAAAACGATCGGACAAGTAGAGCTAGAATTTATTGAAAGCCTTAATAAACTGAAACGTCAGCAAAACCTAATTGACTATAATGATATGGAACATCTAGCTTTCAAGATCTTGAGTCAAGATAATTCAAAATCTCATTTAGCTCGCACCTATTATCAAAATTTGTTTTCAGAAATTTTGATTGATGAATATCAAGACGTTAACGAATTACAGGAAAAAATCGTTCAATCACTCAAACAAAAAGGTAAAAACTCATTATTTATGGTGGGGGATATTAAGCAATCAATCTATGGTTTTAGACAGGCCAAGCCTCAATTATTTCTTGAAAAGTATCACGATTTTCAATTTGCAAATGAGGAACATGAAAGAATTATCTTAGCCGATAATTTTCGCTCTACAAAAAATGTTACCCACACGGTCAATAAGCTTTTTAACTCTATTTTGACGAAAGATTTTGGTGGAATTGACTATCAAAAAGAAGGTCAGCTTATATTTGGAGCTAAATATTATCCAGATCAGTTGCCAACGGCATCAGAATTCATTTTTACAGATAAAGATAAATCCCAGAATTTACAAGAAGAGATAAATGATGATGACTTTGGTGAAATTCAGATGGTGATCGAAAGAATTCGACAGCTAAAGAAAGAAAAATTTGAAGTTTTTGATGTGAAAAAAGGTATTAAACGTCCTCTCAAATATAGTGATATTGCAATTTTGTCGCGGACGAGAAGTGATAATCTGCAAATTATGAAAGAATTCGCCAAAGCAGACCTACCTTTATTTATCACTGATGCTCAAAACTATTTTCAAACTTTTGAATTAATTATGATTATGAATTATTTGAAGATAATTGATAATCCACGTCAAGATATTCCTTTAGTCGCAGTTATGCGCTCACCATTATTTAATTTTACCGAACCGGAGTTAGCTCGCATTCGAATAAAAAGCAGGAAGGGCGATTTTTATGATGCTGTGGCTAGTTTTGCAGTTGAATCGAATCAGTTAGGCAAAAAGTGTAAGGCTTTTTTAAACCAGCTAGATGAATTAAGAAGCTTTGCGACAGTTAATCGAATCTCAGAATTAATATGGACTATATATGAAAAAACACATCTTCTAGAAATCGTAACGAGTTTGCCAAACGGTGAACAAAGAAGAGTTAATCTAGAAGCTCTGTATGAAAGAGCAACATCATATGAGACAGCTGGGTTTAAAGGTTTGTATCAATTTATTTCATTTATTGAAAGGATGAGAAAAAATCAAAAAGACTTGGCTCAACCGTTATTAAGCAGTAACGAAGATGCAGTTCAGCTGATGACTATTCATGCTTCTAAAGGATTAGAATTTCCAGTAGTTTTTGTAGTTGGATTAGATCATCATTATCAAAAACGAGATCTATCGAATCCCTACTCAATTAGTAGTAAATTAGGCCTCGGTTTAACAGTTAAACAAGAAAATTGGCGAGCAGATACTTTAAATAAATCAATTATAGATGTTCAAAAGCAACAAGAAAGTCTGGAGGAAGAAGCTAGAATACTCTATGTTGCGCTAACACGTGCCAAGCAAAAGTTAATTTTATGTGCAAGCATCAAGAATTTGGATAATAACTTTGAAAAATGGAAAACTTATCTAAATGAAAATAATATCTTGCCGCTCACTAAAAAACTTACAGCTAACTCACCGATGCAGTTTTTAGGACCTGAATTACTAAATAAAGCTTTCATTGAACAAAAGGTCAGTGATATGAAACTTAGTTTAGAACAAGAAAACAAAATTTATTATTTACATTTTGAGCCAAGCAAGTTAACAGATCACCCAGATCAAGAAAGGTCAGAAGATAAAGAAGATTCTAGACTTTTAATAAAAACAGTTAATAAACTATTTGATTTTGAATATCCATTTTTGGATGCTACTAAAACTACCGCATATCAAGCAGTTTCAGAAATTAAAACAGCATTTAATGATCCAGTAGCCGGAGAATTAGATAATTCTCACCTAGACGCTTCAGTCAATAGATATTTACAACCGATTGATCAAACGCCAACATTTTTAAAAGAAGACAAGTTTACCGGTGCTCAGATCGGAACAGCTACTCACTTAATATTGCAGTATTTTGATTATCGGAATAAAGATATTGATCAAAGCATAGAGCAAGAAATAAATAGTCTAATAGAACAAAAGAAATTAAATCCTGAAATTGTTGAGCATATCTCAATAGATGCGATAAAATGGTTCGTTGAATCAGATTTTGCGCAGTCTTTTTGGCAGCAACCTGAAAATTTAGTAAGGGAACAGGAATTTTCCAGTTTACTAAGCGCTAGTGAGATTTTTAATGATTTTTCTGATCCAGATGCCAAAATATTAGTTCACGGTACAATTGATGGCTATTTTATAGATAGTGATGGTATTATATTGTTTGATTATAAGACCGATTATGTTGATAAAAATAAACAAGAGCTAGCTATTGAGAAAATCAAGCAAAAATATACTGGTCAGTTGCGCTTATATGAACAAGCTTTAAATGAATTTGCTTTAAAAAAGGTTAAGAGTAAATATTTAGTTTTGCTTGATGCTCAGAAACTTGTAAAATTAGATTAGATTGATGATTGAGGAGGGGTAAAGTTGAAACAAGCATTTGATGATGACGTCTTTGCTGTAGTAGATCTTGAGACAACAGGGACTCAAAGACAACAAAATGACCGTATCATTCAGTTTGGATGTGCGATTATAAGAAAAAGAAGAGTAGTGAAGACATACTCTTTCTTAATTAATCCACATAAAGAAATACCTCTTTCCGTTGAAAATTTAACTGGCATAAAAAATGAAGATGTCATAAATGCCAATGACTTTAAGTATTATGCTAAAAAGATCCGAAAACTCTTAGATGGTAAAATATTTGTTGCACATAATGTTAATTTTGATCTTCCTTTTTTAAATTATGAGTTGGTAAATGCAGGATTGGAACCATTAACTGGACGTGCGATTGATACTGTTGAATTAGCTCAAATTGCTTTCCCAACTTATCCCTCATATAAATTGAGAGATTTGACTAGTCGGTTGAAAATTCAACATTTAAATCCTCATCAAGCAGATTCAGATGCATTAGTAACAGCAAAATTACTTCTTAAAATCATCAAAAAGCTTGAAAAATTACCAACAGCAACTTTAAATACGTTGACTTCTTTATCTAAAGGCCTGTTAAGAGATACTTATTATATTTTTTCAGAAATTAGTCAATTCGCAAGAGCTAGTAAGCGACCACTAGCTAAAAATTTAATTCAAGTTAGAAATTTGATTTTAAAAAAGCAAGTGCTTGCTTTTGGACATGAGGAAGCTGAAGAAAAAACTTTTCCTGAAAGTGATGCTGCCAAAAAGAAGCTTTTTAAGGGACATTTACGTTTTAGAAGAGGACAGGTTTCTTTAATCAATCGGCTAAATGAATTTTTAACTAAAGAAGATAAGCAGAATTTAATTGTTGAAGCCCCAAATGGTAGTGGAAAGACTTTTTCTTATTTGATGGCATATGCATATCAACTATATTCGGGAAGAAAATTAGTAATTGCTACTCCGACTAAAGTGTTGCAAAATCAAATATTACAACAAGAAGTCCCTCAGTTGGTTGCAATTACTGGTTTAGATTTAGATGCCCAAGAAGTTAAATCTAGTAAACATTATTTAGATTTAGATGGTTTTTTCAATTCTCTGTATCAAGCTAACAGCGATATTACTACTTTGGTTTGGCAGATGGGGATTTTGGTTTGGTTAACTGAAACCGAGACCGGGGACTTAGATGAATTGCAATTAACAAATTATAAGGCTCCATTTTTTGCACAAATTACGCATCCCGGGGATGCTAGAGTTGGAACTGTTTTTTCAGATTATGATTTTTGGAATTTAGCGAGAAGTCGACAAGAGCAAGCCGACATTTTAATTACAAATCATGCTTATTTAGCTAATCACTATACTGACTCTATCTGGGGAGCAAATCCATATTTGGTAGTTGATGAAGCACATAGATTTGCTGACAATGTGGCTGCTTCAAGAAATGATAGTTTACAATTTGAATCATTTTGGGGGATGTGTAGTCATCTTCGTAATATTTTGTATTATGCGGATAATTCTGCTAATGAACGTTTTGGCAATGACCAAGAATTTGCTCCGCTAATGGATAAATTGGAAGGTCAAATTACGGACTTAATTCATGCAATTAACCAAGTTCAAAAAAGACTGTATAATCGTAAAAATCTTGCTGTAAGTAGGGAAGAAAAAGGTCAAGCTCGCATAGATTTAGCCTTTCAAGGAAAAGATTTATTTGATAATGTCTCTCAATATAAACATGATTTATCTATAATGCAGAGTAAAATTGAATTGGTTAGACAAAATACTAATCAAATATTATTTTTGCTTTATCATCAACAAGAAAATATGCTTACAAGCGATGATGTATTGATTAAAGATTTGCAAGAAGAAATAGATCATTTAGATTATTTTTCAGAACAAACCTATTTGCTCATCGACCAATTAGGTGATCGGGACAAATTAAATGAAAAGGGATTTATTTTACAAATTACAAATTATTCTGATCCTTTATCAACAAATATTGCTTGGATGACTTTGGACCCAAGTTTGCAGTTAAAAGAGTTGTATCGCTACTTCAGTAAAAAGTTATTTGTATCTGCTACTTTGATGAATAATAATTCGTTTAATTATATGGAAAACGAATTGGCAGTAGATAAAGATCAAACAGCAGTCTATAAAGCAAGAGCATCATATGATGTTGAAAAGCACCTACGCATTTTAGCTTTAAATGATCGGAATTTTGTTCAAGATCCTAATGATGAAAGTTACGGCTATGCAATTGGTAGATTTTTAATCAGAAATTTGAAAAAGCAAAATCATATCTTAGTTCTGTTTAC
>NZ_CANBCP010000041.1 GCF_947367085.1 uncultured Lactobacillus sp.
TTATTGTTGTATAAATTAAAAATTTATTTGTATTTTTCATTAATACCTGGTAGATTATTAAAATAATATCCAATTTAAGATAGTTCTCATTTACTTTATCTACGGAGGTCTTGAATGAAAAAGAAGATTAAATTAAGTTTTCTAGCCTTAGCTAGCCTTACTTTATTAGGAGTTAGTGTAACTGGATGTTCAAATAATTCTGAAGTAGCTCAATATGGAAATAATAAAAAAATCACTCAAGAAGAGTTTTATAATGAATTAAAGCAAAATCCAGCAAGTAAAACTGTTTTAGCAAATATGTTGATCTACGATGCATTAAAAGAAGCATATGGCAATAAAATGAGTCAAAAAGAGGTCAATAAAGCATATAATACCTATAAAAATCAATATGGTGATCAATTTAATGCGTTTTTAGCTAACAATAACTACACCCCAAAAACATTTAAGCAATTAATCGAGATTAACTTTTTAAGTAAGGCCGCTCTTAAAGCACAAATGAAACCAACTCAAGCTCAATTAAAAGCTGAGTGGAAGAATTATCAACCCAAAATTACTGTGCAACATATTTTAACTACTAGCCAAGAAACAGCTAACGATGTTATCTCCCAATTAGACGCAGGTGCAAGCTTTGATTCACTAGCAAATAAATATTCTGTAGATAATGCAACGAGCACCAAAGCAGGCAAATTAGCACCTTTTAATATGACTGATAAAAAATATGACTCTACTTTCAAAAAAGCAGCTTATAAACTCAAAGATGGCGAATATACTTTCCAACCTGTTAAAGTCACTAATGGTTATGAAGTTATCAAAATGATAAAGCATCCCAAGAAAGGGAGTTTTTCTGCAAATAAAAAAGCCCTTACTCAAGAGCTTTATGATAAGTGGGCTAATAACTCACAAATTATGCAAAATGTCATCAGCCAGGTTTTGAAAGACCAAAAAGTTGAAATCAAAGATAAAGACTTAAAATCAGCTCTTGATCAATATAAATCAGCTGGTAAATCAAATAATAAAATCACAAAATAAGTAATACTTAAAAAAGATTGATTAACACCTTCTATATGGTTAATCAATCTTTTTTCATTTGTCACTAGTCTTTTTACCGATATATTTTACAAATAAAACCATGATAATGATCGCTAAAATCAACAATAAAATATAAGCATGCTGAGTTCCCTGTCTAGTCGCTACTGGACCTTTAGAATTCATTTGTCTTTGACTAAAAGCGACTATTGCAGATGTTATTGAAGTTCCTACGGCCCCTGCAAATTGCTGAACTGTATTAAGAATAGCATTGCCTTGAGCCGTTTGTTTTTCATCAACGCCAGCTAAAGTATCAGTCATCACATCCCCTAATGCCATCCCCATTCCTGCCATATAAATAATATAGACTATCATAATAAAAATATTATTCAGTAACTGAGGAAAAAGAGCGAAAATTGCTGACTCTAAAATCATCATACTAGCCCCAATTAAAATAGGCTTGCGTGGCCCAAAATTATCTAATAATCGTCCTCCAATTGGACTCATGATTGCACCAGCTAGTCCCGCAGGTAAAACAATTATGCCAGCAAGTAATGCAGTATTACCATTCACCACCTGAATAAAGTTTGGCAATAAGAAAGCATTGCCCAAAGAAATAATTTGGATTAAGAAAAAACCTAGAATATGTCCTGCAAAGTTAGGATCTTTAAATAATTTCAAGTTTAAAATCGGTTCAGCTAACTTATTCGACCGCCAAATTAAAAAGCCTAAAGAAGCAAAACCTATAATTAAAGGTAAGGCAATTCTCATAAAAGAGACCGTACTTAAATTGCTAAAGCCAACAATCATTCCTATAAAGAAAATTGCGATCGCTAGGAAACTTAATTTATCGATAGCAACTTTGCGTATTTCAGATTTTTGCTCAATTCCCCATAAGCCTAATACAAATGAAAAGACGATTAATGGAATCAAAAGCCAAAATACCCAGCGCCAACTTAATGTCTGTAAAACAAATCCTCCAAATGTTGGACCTAAAGCAGGTGCAATTCCAGTGATCATATTTCCAACACCCATCATTGTTCCAACTTTACTTTGAGGCACTTGTTCCAAAATGATGTTAAACATTAAAGGAAGTGCGATTCCCGTACCAATTCCTTGTATAACTCTTCCTAACAATAAAACGCCGAAAGCTGGTGCAAGGGCATCAATCACAAGACCTAAGAAAAACAAAATATTAGCTACTAAAAATAGAGATTTTGTCTCATAGCTACTTTTTAAGGCTGCTGATATCGGAACAATAATTGATACTGCTAGTAAATAAATAGATGTTATCCATTGAACAACGTTAGTTGAAACATTGAAATCTCGCATTAAAGTTGGAAATGCAATATTCATGGAAGTTTCAACAATAACTCCACAAAATGACATCAGCCCTGTAGCAATAATGGCGGCATAAACTTTTACAGGGATTTTTTCATTAGTTACTTGCATTATTTCCTCCATTTTTTACATAATTCAAAATCTCTATTAGAGTTTGAAGATCTGCATCGCTAAAATGCGCACGTAATTTTTGATCATCATCTTTTACGTAATCTTTAATACGCGGAATTAATGATTTTCCTTTTTGAGTAAGAGAAACCAATTTTTGTCTTTTATCGGTTTTACTAGAAATCCGTTCAATCAAATCTCTTTTTTCCATCCTTTGGACCATCACTGTCACAGTTGATCTTTGCAAGCCAAATTCTTTTTCAATTTCATGTTGAGAAACCTGATCATTTTCTTGATTAGCTATAAAATCCAAGACAGTCATTTGAACGCCTGTAATTCCTAATGTTACTGCAAATTTATCCCACTCTTTATCAATTTGCGTAGTAGTTTGTTTGATTAATTTTTTTATGGGTTCCATTTTACTTTCTCTCTCAGTAATTTTGTTAGATATCTAGCATTATATTTTATACGCTTTTTGCTAGATGTCAAACATTTTTAGAGAATAAAAAACTTCTGGATAGAATCCAGAAGTCTTTTCTTATATTTTCATTTTTACCAGTAACCAATAATTTTGGTCCAAATCAGACCACCACCGAGCCAAACAATATTGAGAATTCCCCCAATAATGGCACTTAGTTTCCACCAATCTTTGTTAGAAACATAACCAGTTGTCGATAGTAACGCTGCTGGACCAGCTGAATAAGTGGAAGTGGACAAATATAAAGATCCATCAAATGCTAGCATCAATGCGGCCATAATTGGTGGCATCCCTACTCCTAATGCAATAGAAAGAAAGCCAGCATACAAAGCTGAAATTTGTGTAGCAACGCTTGGGAATAAATAGTGTAAATAAAAGTAGACTAACCATAAGATAACTAATACCCAAACCCAATTTACACCATGCAACTTAGCTCCCAGAGTCTTAGAAAACCATGGAAAGAAACCTAATGTCATCAATTTTTTGGACATCAGCATGATAATTGAAAGCCAAGTTAAAATATTCCACGCAAAACTTTCTTTTAATAGATCCTTTGTGTTGATTACTCCAGTGACCAATAATAATCCTACTGCAATAAAACTAACCTCAGTTGCATCAATTCCAATATGTGAACCAATTAGCCAAAATAGAATTGCTAAAATGAAGACCACCAGCATTATTTTTTCTGCAGGGGTCATTTTTCCCATTTCAGCCAATCGTTTATCTGCCCAAGCATGAGCATTGGGTGTTTCCTTTACTTCAGGTGGATAAATTTTATAGAGTACAAAAGGAATTAATAACAATGAAATTAATCCAGGAACGATAGCAGCTAAAAACCATTGCATCCAGGAAATTGTAACCCCTTGAGTTTTAGCTAAACCTAAGGCAATCATGTTACCAGCTAATCCTGTCAAAAACATTGTTGAAGTAATAATATTAACTTCATATTCATTAAAAACCAAGTATGATCCCATCTTGCGCTGTGTACCCTTGTCAGGATCTGAGCCCATTTCTTTGGATAAATTATCTATAATTGGATACATAATTCCGTTAACACGCGCATTATTACTTGGAATACCAATGGCTAACACAGTTTCTACGAAAGAAAGAGCATACGCTAATCCCAAAGTTTTTTTACCAAATGTTTGAACAAATATGTAAGCAATCCGTCTACCTAATCCTGATTTAATAAAACCAGCAGCCATGAACATACACATTGCTACCATCCATGCAGTGGAATTACCAAAGCCAGCACAAACTTCTTTCATGTTAAATATACCAGTTAAAGTAGCTATGATCACTGCAATCAATGTGGTAGCCATCATTGGCAAAGGTTTAGTAATACATGCAACTATTGTTGCAATAAAAATTGCAAATAAATGCCATGCTGACACACTAATGTCAGCAGGTTTTAAAGGCGTTAATAACCAAAGGACTATCCCTATAACAACAGGAAGAATCCACTTTTTCCATTGAAATTTATCTAACATTTTTTACCCCTCATAGTTAGAATTTATTTAGCTTTTTTAATCGCTTTATTTACCGCTTCTTCAACAGCTCTAGTCGTTGTAGAAGCACCTGAAACAGCATCAACATCCGTTGAATTTGCTTGAACAATTTTTTCAGGTAATTCTTTAATTGCTACTGCTCCAATTCCTTCAGTTTCATGATTTTCAAGAACTTCAACCTTTTTAATAGTTTTATCTTTATAAGTTACCCGAACAACAATCTTTCCACCAATTCCTGCTTCAGTTGAAGCGACATATTGATCAGGACCTACTTCAATATTGTCAATTCTTTCACCATCAGCTAGGTCATTTATTCTAGGAACTGGATTTTCAATTTTGACTGATTGACTAGCTTTTTCTTGAGCAACATTTTCGCCAGCAATTTTACCAAAAATCAAACATTCAGCCAGATTTCCTCCACCCTGATAACGGTTAACACACATACCACCAAGTTCACCAGCACTATATAAGTGAGGGATTGGGTTTGAATTAACATCTAGAACGCGAGCTTGTTCATCGTGTTCTGGGCCCCCTTGCGTGTTCAAAACTGCTGGGGCTAATTTGATAGCATACAATTTACCTTGATCAAAGACTTGCATGGATTCAGGTGAACGCTTGAATTTAATATCATTTCCGTTTTTAGCAAACTCATTAAACTCAGCAATGGTTGTTCTTAAATTGTCTGCTGGAACATGCATCTTTTCAGCCAGTTTAGTTTCATTTTCAGCAGAAATCACTTTATTGAAGAAATTAATATATTTTAGCTTTCCCTGCTCTTTTTCTTCAGCAAATTTTTTATACTGTTTTTGATCAAATACTAACCATGCATTATCAAAAGCATGTGGCAAAATATAATCTCCATGATCGTAAATATGACCATGACGGAACTTAGCATCTTCTTTCATAAATCTAGTACCATCATCAGCAATTGCAAAAATTGAACCATTTTTTATATTCTTCCAGCCGCTGATCTGACGACCGCGTTGATCGTTATCTTCCTCAATTACATAACTAGGAACAATTCCCAATGATTCATAATTGCTCATATGCCACATTTTCGCACCAACTTCTTGTGCCATTTTGATACCGTCTCCGCGATTATAAAGTGTACCCAATGGCGTTAATTTTGTGATATGTAGATAATCTTGTTGCATTTGAGCATTATTTTCAAAACCACCTGTTGCTAAGACAACACCCTTATTTGCATGTATAAAATATTTTTTATGGTTACGTTGTATTACCGCACCGATTACCTGATCGGTTTCTTGTTCTTGAATTAGGGTTATAGCAGGTGAATTTAACCAAATATCAATATTTTCTTGTCGATCTAAAACGTTTTTTCTAATTACTTTCCATAAGCCAGCATCAAAATCTCGATTGTGAACTAAAGCAAAATCAAATGTTTCAGAACCTTTGAATTCCGGATATTCGCAAAGATGCGTTTTCTTAGCTAGATGATCACCAACTTGATAATCTTTGGACCAAATAAATGGTTTGATATTCAAATATTTTTCAAAATACTCTGGCATTTCAACAAAACCATTCAAATAGGTATCCATTGTTTTTTCAGAAAATTCATACGGATTTGCTAAAGCATTATAATACTCAGAAATTTTTTTCTTATCGTGTGCGATTGCCACATGTTGAGCAGAATAGCGAGTGTTGCCACCTTCATGCCCATATGGTGCAGCATCAACTAATAAAACTTTTGCACCATGATCACTGGCAAATCTGGCTGCAGTTGCTCCAGCTCCACCCAATCCTAAAACAACGACATCATAATTTGCATTCCATTTAATATTATTATTATTTGCTCTCATAGGTATTTTCTCCTTAAATAGGATTAATTAATTTTATTTTTCAAAGTATAAATATCATCTTCATTTCTTTTGCGCAAGTTCAAAATTGTAAGCGCTTATTTTACTAGTAAATAAAAGTATTGATATAGCAGCTTTATCGGCCAATTGCTTATACTTTTAAAAATTGAAATATCACATGATTTGCATGATCAATATAAATCAATTATTTATCAATAAATTTCATTTATCTATTTACTGATCAAAGTATTAAAATAGATTTAGTATTAATAAAAAGCTACGTATTACGTATATGGTAAGTTTTAAATGGAAAAATAAAAATGGAAATAAAGGATCTAAACTATTTTAAAAAACTTGTTGAAACAAAAAGTTATATTCTCACTGCTCGCCATTTTAATGTGACACAACCTGCCATCAGTGCGATGGTCAAAAGATTAGAAAAAGAGATCGGAACTAAACTTGTGAAACAAACTAATAGTCGAGCTCAATTAGTTATTACTCCCGCAGGTTTAGTCACTTATCAACAAACTAAAAAGATTTTGCAATTAGAAAAATCTATCCTGATTGAAGCTAAGCGTGCTAATGAAAACAACTTTAGATTAGGTTATTCCGAATTAGCTGGGCGTTCATGGCTTCCAACAGTAATTACTAAACTAAATCAGGGCCATTTATTAGCTTCGATTGAAACTTATCAAGAAAACTCACATTATTTGATTAAACATCTCAAAGAAGGACGCTATGATGCAATAGTGTTTTCTAGACTGGGAGACGAAAAGATGAATGATATCAAAATTACTGATTTTGCTAAATATCAATATGAGCTAATTGTTTCCAAAAATAGTAAATTAGCAACCAAATCTGAAATTGATCTCTTCTCATTACGAAATATCCCGTTGATCATGCGTCATCAACGTTTTTTATCCCGAATTGCTTTAGAGAGAATCATGACTCGTACCGGTTTTAAACCAAAAAAGACATTAATAGTTGATAGTATTGATGCAACTGCTCAATTAATTAGTCAAGGGATGGGGGTAGGATATTTGATGAATAATGCTATTTCCCATCTGCCAAATGTAACCGCAGTCCCTTTAATTCCAAGCCAACAAATTAATTGCTACTCTAGTTTAGCTATTCGAAATGATTTTATTCCCAATGATATACAACAAAAATGTTTGGACATTTTATTAGATAGATAATTACTTAATATTAGAAATTGCTTGATTGACCGCAGCTTTGAAAGCCGCACTAGTAGTTGTTGCTCCGGAAATTGCATCAACATCAGCTGACTGCTTATTTAATATTTCTTTTATCAGCTGTGGAATTGCCTCGCCTCCCAAAGATGGAGACTCTTTTTCTTGTAAGACCTCAATATTACTAATCTTATTGCCATCTTTTGTGACACGAACCACTAGTGGAACATCACTAATACCATTTTCACTAATACCAATTCCTTGATTCTCTTTAGCTGTGAAATTACCAATTTCTGTATGTGCATCAGTTTTTAATTCTTGAATTTTTGAAGCACCAGTTATAGCATCTAATTTTATCGTTTGTTTCTTTTCCTTCGCGGCATTTTCACCAGCTATTTTTCCCGAGATTAACAAATCAGCAATACTATTAGCACCAATATATTTGGTTGCAAAAATATCGCCTAATTCCCCAGCTTCATATAAATGAGGAATAGGATGTCCTTCAAGATCGATAACTTCACACTTCTCATTTCTTTGAGCTCCTCCATGAGTATGAAGGATATTATGACGAACTGGGATGGCATAATATGGACTTTCCCCAAAAGCACGCATTGTTTCGATCTTCCTATTCAAAAACATGTCTCGTTTAACTTTATCTGTTAAGAAGTTAAAATCAGCTACCGCCTGATTTAATCGAGGTGCAGAAATCTTTTTAGCTAGCTCAGATATTGAATCAGCTTTAATTGCATATGAAATCAATTGCCTAATTTGACTTGCTTTATCTGATTGATCATTTTGCAGTTGTTCATATTGACGTTGATCCATCACAATATGTGGATGATTTTGATTAGGAATCATAATCCAATTACCATGATTATATTTATAGCCATGGCGATCTTCTTCATCTTCACGAAAATATCGTGTTCCATCATCGCCAGCAACAAAAATACTGCCAGTAAATAAGCTCTTCCAATTAATCATATAAGCAAATTTTTCTCTAGGTTCATTTTGTCTTAAAGATAACCCGTGAGAATCATAATTGGACATATGCCACAAACGAGCTCCTGCTTCAATTGCTAAATCAATGCCTTTGCCTCGATTATACAAAGTACCAATTGGAGCTAATGAACCTTGACCCAAAAAGTTTTGAACCATCTCTTGATTATTTTCAAAACCACCACAACTTAGAATAATCCCGTTTTTGGCGGCAATATTTCGATTCTGACCCTTTCTATTTACTTGAACACCTACAATAGTTTTATCAACTGGATCTTGAACCAAATGAAGCGCAGGCGATTCAAACCAAACATCTATCTTGTCTAAGCGTTCGTATACTTTTTTTCTTAGTAACTTCCAAAAACCACCATTATACATTCCCTGGGTCATACTTTGTGATTGCATCGAATCAGCATCTTGATATTCATGATATTCTCCTTTTGGGCGACGGCCTGTAGCTTTAGCATTAATATCAAAATACTTTTTAGCATATTCTTTCATCTTCATAACGTTTTCAATGAAAGTGTTTAATGCTTTAGAATCATAGTTAAATGGGAAATATGTCTGTTTATAATAATTGCGCAGTTTATTAAAATCGTCTCCCCACGCAAACGCGCCTCCAGCATATCGAGTATTTCCACCCTCGCTACCTTGTGGAGCAGCATCCAAAAGTAAAACATGAGCATTATTATCAGCTGCAAATCTAGCCGCACTCGCGCCAGCTCCACCAAAACCAATAACTACTACATCGTAGACTGCATCCCATTTTAGTGATGAATTATAAATCATAGATCTCACTCTTTTCTATTTCATTGGCTAAATGAAATATACCGCTTTCATAAATATAAATCGAATTATTTTTTTACTTATGATTTTGATTTTTTATATTTCAAACCCTTTAGTTACAGTATTCATAGCCAATTACTTTAAAAGAGTTATAATTAAAAAAGATACACTTATAAATTAAATTTATAATTAGAATTAATCATGAACGAAAAAGATCTTTTATATTTTTGCAAATTAGTTGAGACCAATAGTTATACTGAAACAGCCAAAAAGTTTGACGTTACACAGCCAACAATTTCAATGGCAATTAAACGTCTAGCAGGCGAATTCAATGATCCCCTCCTTACTCAAAATAATCGTAAAAGCCGCATCAAGCTAACAGCGACTGGTGAATTACTTTATAAAAAAGCTATTTTTCTATTGAAAGAAATTGAAAGTATTAGCTATGATGTTAAACACGCTAGTGACAAAAAAATCAGACTGGCCTTTTCAGGAGAAGCTGGTAGTATCTATATTCCTGAAATTATCCAAGAATTCTATCAAGCCGGCATCGCCTCGATGCTTCAAACAAGACTTGAAAGATCTGCAGATGCTTTTACAAGTTTAACTAACGGTGATGTCGATGTCGCAATTTATTCTTGGATGGTGTCAATCAACGATCCCGATTATTTTATTCGTAATCTCGAAAAAACTGAATTGGTCATTATTACAGGCCTTAATGATCCTTGGAAAAATAAGAAAACCATCTCTGCCTTCGAATTGAAAAATAGAAACTTTGTTGCTAGAAAACAGGGCTTTTTAACTAGAGAATGCCTTGATCAAGAAGCAAGACTTGGTAGTTTTTCTCCCAAAATTATATACACTGCAGACACGATGAGAATGATGATTGATTTAGTGGAACGAAATATCGGAATTGCTCTAGCAATGGAAAGTAGTATTCGTGAAACTGATAAGGTCCACATTATTCGTTTACAAAGTGGTCAAAAACTATGGGCTTATATGCAAATTGCAATGCGTAAGAGTTTTATTCCTAATACTTATCAGAAACGAGGAATAAATATTCTTCGTCACTTTCATGAAAAATAAAAAGAACGATGAATCATCGTTCTTTTTATTGTATTAACTAAAACAAAGTATCCCAAGGCTCAACCTTAATCGGCTTAGTTTCAAGCACATCAAGAACTTCTTTAGGTAAATATTTTTTATTTGCCACAACTTGGAAGCAGTATTTTTCAAACCAAGATTGGGTCATTGTCATATAGCCTGCCTCACCGACTTTTTCACCCCAAGAATTTTCTATCTTCCAGCGATCAGGCTGACCATCAACTAAGTTCACTCCAGTAATCGCCATACAGTGACTTGCACTACCTTGTCGAGTTGCCAAGCGGTCTCGTTTGTCCATTTCAAAGTCTAGGTCAATTAATTCACTTTGACGATATAACTTATCATCAAGCCAGCCACGTTTTCTAGCGTCTGAATCAGTCCCAACATCACAGCCAAACCAAACGATATGGCCATCTTTTAATTGATCAATAATTGCCTGTTGTAAGTACTTAAAGTCAACATTTACGTATTCAGTTTGATAGCCGCCTGCAACATTGTCTTGCATCTCATTCCAGTAAACATGGTTATATTCATGATCTGGATAATCAACTAATTCTACAAAATCGTCTAAATTAGTATCAAAGTACTTATCTAAAAATTCTTTTGGCTTTAACCCTAAGAATTGCTGGTAATTCCCCTTATCATCCTTGAATTCAAGATTAAACTCCTTAGGTGGTTTGCCAAAAGCTAAAACACACAAGCGATAAATATCACTGAGCATTTCTTGTCTTCTAGCTTCAACTTCTTCATCGGATTTTCCATCTTGAACCATTTTGCGCAATTCCAAAGCATACTTACGCTGCAAACTAGCATTAATTTCATCAAATTCATGAGTATTCTTAGTGTTATAAGTATCAGGCATTACGTAATTTGGTACAACACCATATTTTTCAATAACTGCTGCAGCATTGTCCCATTCGCCACCATCATCCATTGCGTAACTCAAGTATGCTTGAACATGACGATCCTCTAAATCTTCATTAGCTGTGCGGACAATTCTTTGTAAAAACAAGTTTGCTCTACCTAAGCGATCCCAGAAAAAGTTATAGTTTTGAGACAACTCAAAATCCTTAAAATTATATTTTGTGGCGAATTCTTGACGCAAAACGTTCAAAGCAGCAAATAACCAGCAGCGACCACTTTGTCTTTGATTAGTTGCTTTTCCGGCAGACACCTCAATTGAAAAAGTCATATTATTGCGACTACTTGCATTCGTATCTTCACTGCTTGCTAAAAAGCCATTTTTGGCAATCGTGCGACCGATAATTTTGGTACTTTTATCATCTTTAAGTTCTTTTTCAAATCTCTCAAGTAAGCTTGGAGTGATTTCTTTTCCTTGATTTTTCATATATTAGGCTCCTTTGATTAGGATGAATTTAATTTATTTATTATTTAAATTATATCGAAAACTTTTTTCATATCAAAGACACTTTTAAATCCATAAATTATCAATTGCATCAAAAACGCCATTAAACAGATTGTCCACGTAATATTTTTTAAATGCTTCGCCAAAATTGCTACACTTAGTCTTCTTTTTATCTTCAACATAGTAATAAACACCATCTTGGCGATTTCTAAGCGTATCAATGAGAGCAAAAACTAATGCTATTAATGCAGACAAAATAAATAAAGTCGCAATAACAAAGTAGCCCATTGCATCTTGTAAGCTGCTGCCGCACAAACCACTAGTAAGAAATATACAGCTGCAGTGAGTATATTAGTCAAAAGATGCGGCAATTTAATTTTTAGAGTACGGCAAATAGAAACTATGAGTGGCGGGATCAAAACAATTATTAAAATTATTCCAAAAGGATTTTTGATATTTTTTATACCGCCCAAGAATAAACAAACAAGGCCAATCAGCCAATAAACAATAGTCAAAATCCAGCTAGCTTTAATTGATAAACTTTTCATAAACATCCCCTGCCTAATTTTTTGCTTATTATAACCTTCAGCACAATATCCCACAATCACTTTTGTAAAAAAATTGCTTACCAAAACAAATTCAGCTTCTTTATAATAATTATGTATTTTACTGAAATGAGGATAATTGTGTGAACGAACTATTTGAGAAAGCTCCAATAAAGAGCGTTTATTTTAAATTGGCCCTTCCTGTTGTGCTTGGTATGATCACCACAATGATTTACAACCTAGCTGACACCATGTTTGTCGCTAAAACTGGCAATGCCGATTTAGTGGCTGGAATTACGATTGGATCGCCATTATTCACTTTCTTAATTGCAGCTTCAGATATTTTAGGGTTAGGCGGTAGCACCTTAATATCGCGCTTATTTGGAGAGAAAAAATACGATTTAAGCCGGCGAGTCAGTAGTTTTTGCGTTTATGCTGGCATCATCATGGGTCTTATTTTAACGGGTCTTTTATTAATCTTTGAAAATCCCATCTTAAATATCCTAGGAGCCAAGCCTGCAACTTACAGCTATGCAGCTGACTTTTATCGTATTATCTCAATTGGAGCAGTCTTTATAATCTTATCCCTGATTCCTCAAAACTTAATTCGAACTGAAGGACTTGCCTTTGAAGCTATGCTTGCCACAATTATTGGGACTGTGGTTGCTATAATCTTAGATCCCATCTTTCTTTTTGTTCTTCACTTAGGAGCTACAGGCGTAGGTATTGCCAACATTTTAGGTTATGCAATTACCGACATCTTGCTATTTTATTTCACTTTAAAAAAATCCAAGTTCATGAGTCTGAATCCTAAAATCATGAAGATCGATTCAACTAGTGTCAAAGAAATCGTTGCAATTGGAATACCAGGATCACTCACTAATTTTGCTCAAACATTTGGGATGGCACTTCTCAATAGTTCTTTGGCGGTTTTTGGCGCAGACGCAGTTGCAGCAATGGGAATTACTCAGAAAATATATAACATTGTTATCTTAGTTATTGTCGGTTTTGCTTTTGGCGCTCAACCCTTAATCGGCTACAACTATGGAGCTAAAAATTGGAAGCGTCTCAATGAAATTCTGCATTTTGATTTTTTAGTTGAAATTCTATATGCAATTATTGCAGGCGGTCTTTTGATCATCTTTGCTCGTCCACTTACTGCCTTATTTATGAGTCAGACTAATATTGTTAATGATGGTTCTTATATGTTAATTGCAACGATTATTACCACGCCATTGGTCGGAATGATTTTAGTGTATACCACATTATTTCAATCGATGGGAAAAGCTCTTGATGCATTAATTATGGCGATTACTCGCCAAGGCGTGATTTACTTCATTGTTTTAATGATTGCTAAGCAACTTTTAGGCTACCATGGGATCGTGTGGTCACAAGCAATCAGCGACTTTTTAACCTGGATTATTGGTTATATCTTATATCGTAAAGCACTAGATAAAGTTGAAAAATAATAAAAGCCCGCATTTAAGCGGACTTTTTTGATGTTCAGTTTTTATAAGTGAATCCTTAAAATCATCCGTGCTTGCCGACTCATCATTTTGGGAGTCCAAGGCGGATAATAAACGAGTTTTGTCTGGCATTTTTTAATTCCATCAATTCCGATAGCAGCATCTTCAATCATCTTAGTCAGCACCTCGATAATGGGACAGCCCATGGTAGTTAGAGTCCAATTGATCTTACATATGTTTTCTTTATCAACTTTGATATCATAAATTAAACCTAGATCAATTAGAGAAACTCCCAGTTCTGGATCAATTACTTTTTTTAAAGCTTCATAAACTGCAGTTTCTTTATCATTAAGTCTATCCAGATCCATTTAGCCAATTGCCCCTTCCATTTGGAAACTAATTAGACGATTAAGCTCAACTGCATACTCCATTGGCAATTGCTTGGTAAAGGGTTCAACAAATCCCATAATAATCATCTCGGTGGCTTTTCTTTCGTCAATACCACGACTTTTAAGATAGTATAATTCTTCATCGGATACTTTTGATACTGTAGCTTCGTGTTCCATTGCAACATGAGCATTATTAATCTCATTAGTTGGAATAGTATCAGATGATGACTGATCATCCATAATTATCGTGTCACATTCAACATGCGCTTTAGAACCATCTGAATTTTTACCAAATTTAACACTACCTCGATAATCTGTCGATCCGCCTCCTTTAGCAATTGACTTAGAAACAATTGAACTGGACGTATTTGGCGCATTATGAAACATCCCTGCTCCTGAATCTTGATGAACTCCATGATGAGCTACTGCAATTGAGAGCATCGTCCCTCTGGCTCCTTCACCATTTAAATAGACACTTGGATATTTCATTGTAACTTTAGCACCTAAATTTCCATCAATCCACTCCATAGTTGCATGTTTTCCAGCAACTGCTCGTTTAGTTTCTAAACTATAAACATTATCTGACCAGTTTTGAATGGTAGTATAGCGGCAATATGAATTATCTAAAACATTTACTTCAACAACCGCCGCATGCAAAGAATCTGATGAATATTGCGGAGCAGTACAACCTTCAACATAGTCAAGATGGGCATCCTTATCAACGATAATCAATGTCCTCTCAAATTGTCCTGAATTTTCTGCATTTAATCTAAAATATGCCTGAATAGGCGTTGGCACTTGTACACCTTTAGGTACATAAATAAACGTTCCACCCGACCAAACAGCTCCATTTAAAGCCGCAAATTTATTGGACGTTGGCTTTACTAACTTACCAAAATATTTTTTAAACAGCTCGGGATATTGTTGCAAAGCACTATCCGTATCCATAAAAATAATTCCCAGCTTATCAAACTGCTTTTTCATATTGTGATAAACCATTTCGGATTCATATTGAGCTGCAGAACCGGCCAAATATTTTCTCTCTGCTTGCGGAACACCTAAGCGCTCAAAGGTTTCTTTAATATCAGCTGGAACATCTTTCCAATCGCGATATTTTTTATCAGTCATTTTTTGATAATAAAGCATATCTTCTAAATCTAAGCCTGATAAATCAGGCCCAAAGTTAGGCATCGACAATTTTTGATAAATTTCAAATGACTTTAACCGATATTCAAGCATCCAGTCTGGTTCATTTTTTTCAGCAGAAATCTTTCTAATGACGTCTTCATTTAAACCGCGACCAGTTGAAAATTTAGGCTTTACATCATCATGAAATCCATATTGATAATCTTCATCTTTTACAATATCTTCTACC
>NZ_CANBCP010000042.1 GCF_947367085.1 uncultured Lactobacillus sp.
CAAATTTTGCAGTCAGTATCTTCCCGATATTTGCCATTTACATTGACCACATCTGTCATGTATTTTGTGTTAAACATCCCTTTGTTTATTTTAGGATGGTTTAAAATCGGACATAAGTTTACTTTCTTCACTTTGATTGCAGTTTTATTAGGGTCAATTATGATGAAGATAATTGCTCCAATCAAGATGAGTTACGATCCGATTATTTGTGCTATATTTGGAGGCGTAATTAACGGCGTAGGTACTGGTATTGCGCTGAAGTCAGGTATTTCAACTGGCGGTTTAGATGTATTAGGTATAATTTTAAGAAAAAAGACTGGTAAAAGTTTTGGTCAAATAAATATCTTTTTCAATTTAATTATTGTTGTTTGTGCGGGCTTCGTCTTTGGCTGGTCCAGAGCACTTTATACTGCTTTAAACATTTTTGTTAATGGTAAAGTTATTGATGCCGTTTATACTCAACACCAAAAAATGCAAGTTATCATTGTTACAGAGCATCCTAAACATATTATTGAAGGGGTACAAAAGACAATGCATCGGGGGATTACGATTCTACATGATGCCGAAGGTGCTTATAGTCATACAGAAAAGACAGTTTTATTGACAGTGATTGACCGTTATGACATGTATGATATTTATAATATAGTTTTAAATAGTGATCCATATGCATTTATGAGTGTAACTGAAGTTGCTAAAGTATACGGACGATTCAAAGAAAGAAAACCAGTATAAGAAAAAAGACCCAATTGGGTCTTTTTGTTTTGATTGAGAATATTTTATTTAGCGTAGTCATCAATGCCAAGGTGTTCAAGAATTAAGGCAGCAGTTTCTTCAATTGAACGGTGAGCAACATTGATTACATAACAGCCAAGTTTTTTGTAAAGTGCTTGAGCAGAAGCTAATTCTTTATTGATGGAGTCCATATTGGAGTAAGTCGTATCAGGATTTAAACCATAAGAAATCATTCTTTGACGTCTAATTTCGTTTAATACTGATGGATCATTAGTTAGGCCGATAATTTTTTTAGGATCAACTTGATAAATTTCTTCTGGAATATGGGTTTGAGGAACTAGTGGTAGATTTGCTACCTTTAGGTTTTTGTTTGCTAAGAATAAAGAAAGCGGAGTCTTGGAAGTTCTGGATACTCCAAGTAATACTACATCTGCTTCCAAAAAGCCCTTTGGATCCTTACCATCATCATACATGACAGCAAATTCCATAGCTGAAATACGATCAAAGTAATTTTGTCCCATTTGGTGAACAGCACCAATTTCATGTTTAGGATCAATACCAGTGATAGCGTGAATGTTATCAATCACGCCAGAAAGTAGATCTACATATTTAATATTATGTTCGCGTGAAAATTTAATTACTGCTAATTGTTGCTCTTCAGTAACTAATGTAAATGCAATCATTAAATTGTCTAGATCTTTGATTTCATCGAAAACTTTTTCAAGTTTTTCTTTATTGGTAATGAAAGGATAACGGCGGTAGTTAAAGTTGACTTCTGGATATTGAACAGCACCAGCTTGAACCATATTAAAAGCAGTATCACCGACGGCATCAGAAATAATAACGAGATTAACGGTTTGTTTGTGAGTATTTTGATCAGTCATAATTTCACCTCATATAATTAATTACTCTAATTATAAATTATAATATTTATTGAAGAAAAGTGATATGGACTATTGACCAGATTTTTGAGGTTAGCTATAATTGAACTATATTGTTGTGGCACAACTGTGCCAAGAAATGGAAGGAGGGATCTCACTATGGCTAAGACAATCGTTCACGAAAACGAGTCTATTGATGATGCTCTTCGTCGTTTCAAACGTTCCGTTTCTAGAAGTGGTACTTTGCAAGAATACCGTAAACGTGAATTCTACGAAAAACCTAGTGTTCGCAGAAAGTTAAAATCAGAAGCTGCACGTAAGCGTAGACATTATTAATAAGAAATTGCTCTGGTAGATTTTATCTATTCAGAGCTTTTTTTTGCACAAAAATTGTATAATGGAATAGTATAGATAAAAGAAAGGAATTATTTAAAAATGTCATTAAATGATACTTTAATGCAAGATATGAAAAAGGCCATGAAGGAAAAGGATAAAGATACTTTGACGGTTGTCCGTTCCTTAAAGGCTGCATTGATGAACTACAAAATTAAAGTAGGTCATGACTTGACTGATGAGGATGATTTGACGGTCCTTTCAAGTGCTTTAAAGCAAAGAAAAGAATCTTTAGAAGAATTTACGAAGGCTAATCGCGATGATTTGATTACACAAACGCAAAAAGAAATGGATGTAATTGAAAAATACATGCCAAAGCAAATGTCTAAGGAGGAATTAGAAAAGGTAGTCGAAGAAACAATATCTGAAGTTGGTGCAAGTTCTAAAAAAGATTTTGGAAAAGTTATGCAAGCTTTGATGCCTAAGATTAAAGGTAAAGCTGATGGAAAATCAGCTTCAACTATTGTAGGTAAAAAGCTTAATTAGATATTTTATGGAGGCTTTTAGTGGAAGAATCTATTGAAGCTGTTTTTACGCCAACTAAGCCAGAAAATATTATGAACCTGGTTGGCATTAATGATGCAAATTTAAAATTAATCGAAGAATCATATGACATAAAAGTCACTGATACCGGTAGCGAGATTGAAGTGAACGGTCCCAAAGATTCAGTTAAAAAAGCTTTAGATGTATTAACTGCACTTGATAAGGTGGTTACAAAGGGAATTTCAATAACGGCTACAGATGTAGTCAGTGCTGTTAAGATGGCAGATAAAGGAACTTTGGAATTTTTTGGTGAATTCTATAATAAAATTTTGATTCGCGATGCAAAAGGCCGTCCTATTCGCGTTAAAAATATGGGTCAAAAGCGATATATTGAAGCTATTAAGAAAAATGATGTTGTCTTTGGCATTGGGCCGGCAGGAACCGGTAAGACATTCTTAGCCGTAGTTATGGCAATTGCAGCTTTTAAAAAGGGAGAAGTTTCTAGAATTATCTTAACGAGACCTGCAGTTGAAGCAGGCGAATCATTAGGATTTTTACCAGGAGATCTAAAAGAAAAGGTTGATCCGTATTTACGCCCAATCTATGATTCACTTTATGCAATCCTGGGAATCGATGCGACTAATCGGTTGATGGAACGTGGATTAATTGAAGTAGCGCCTTTAGCATATATGCGTGGTAGAACATTGGATGATGCCTTTGTTATTTTGGATGAAGCTCAAAATACCACTGAAGCTCAAATGAAAATGTTTTTAACCCGTTTAGGCTTTAATTCAAAGATGGTCGTTAATGGAGATCAAACGCAGATTGATTTGCCAGGAAAAGCAAGAAGCGGATTACTTCAAGCTGAACATGTCTTAGCTAAGATCGATCAGATTGAATTTGTAAACTTTACTTTTAATGACGTTGTTCGACACCCAGTTGTCGCAAAGATTGTTAGAGCTTATGAAGAAGAGGGACACTAGTGGATCAGTTAGATATCTCTTTTAATGATGAAATTGGATTCTTAGAAGATAAGAGTCGAGATTGGCAGAGATGGATTTTAAATTTGCTTTTATCTGCAAAAAAAGCTATTAATAAAGATAACGAGCAAGAAATTAGTATAAATTTTGTTTCTAGTGATCGGATTCATGAAATAAATAAAAAATATCGTGGTAAGGATCGGCCTACTGATGTTATTTCTTTTGCAATAGAAGATGGAGAAGAAAATGACCTCATGGCTCAATTTTTAGAAGATCCAAACTTTGTAGAAGATATTGGTGATTTATTTATTTGCATTGATGTGGTGAAAAAACAGGCTGTAGATTATGAAACTGGCTTTGATCGAGAATTTGGCTATACTTTAGTACATGGCTACCTTCATTTAAATGGTTATGATCATATCGAAGATGAGCAAGCAAAAGAAATGTTCTCTATTCAAGGAAAGGTGCTCAGAGAATATGGTTTGCCACTTCACCCGAATCAAGAAACACATGGAAAACAAATCCATTAAATTTAAAATACCGTATTTTCTTGCAATACGGTATTTTGTTTTATAAAAGAAAGAAAAGAAAATGACTGAAGAATTTAAATCGGGCTTTGTAGCTTTAATTGGCCGCCCAAATGTCGGAAAATCAACTTTATTAAACTACTTGGTTGGTCAGAAAGTGGCTATTATGTCTCCTCAACCTCAAACAACGAGAAATAAAATTTCTGGGGTTTATACTGGCCAACATGAACAGATTGTATTTATTGATACACCAGGTATTCATAAACCTAAAAATAAACTTGATGACTTCATGGATAAGTCAAGTTATTCGGCACTAGATGAAGTTGATGTTGTTTTATTTATGGTTGAACCCCAAAAAGCCGGCAAAGGGGATCAATATATTGCTGAGCTTTTAAAGAAGATCAAAAAGCCAGTATTTTTAGTAATTAACAAAATTGATACAATCCACCCTGATAAGTTATTCGAGATTATTGATTCGTATAAAGAATTGGGTGATTTTACCGAAATCGTTCCTATTTCAGCAAGTCAGGGTAATAACGTTGATGAATTAATTAAAACGATTACTAAGTATCTGCCAGTTGGACCTCAATTCTATGATGCAGATCAGATAACAGATCGTCCAGAATATTTTATTGTTGCTGAATTGATCAGGGAGCAAGTTTTACGTCTAACTCATGAAGAAGTACCTCATGCAACTGCAGTAGTAGTTGATCGGATGCGTGATCATGAGAATGGAAAGCTTCAAGTCGAAGCTACCATTTATGTTGAAAGAGATGGTCAAAAAGGAATAATCATCGGTAAAAAAGGATCAATGCTTAAACAAATTGGAATTGCTGCTAGAAGAGAGATAGAAAATCTTTTAGGTGAAAAGATTAATTTAAAGCTGTGGGTTAAAGTTCAAAAGAATTGGCGCTCAGATCCAGTATTTTTGAAATCTATTGGTTATAATGCGAAGGAACTTCGTTGATGGCTAGCGAACTTGTTGATGTTAGTGGGATTATTTTTAAGAGAAAAAGGTATAAAGAAGCTGATGTGTTAACTAAGATCATCACTAAACAAAAAGGTATATTCACTATAGATGTTAAAGGTGCATTAAGGCCTAAGTCCAAATTGGGGGCTGCAACTTTAAACTTTTCTTATGGAATTTATACAGTCAACACTTCAAACAAAGGAATTAGTTCACTAAGAACTTTTAAAAATGTCCGCCAGTTTGAAAATATCTATCTTGATATTACCAAACAAGCGTATGCAAGCTATATATTAGATTTAGTAGATCATGCCTTTATCGAATATCAAGCAAATTGGGAAGTGTATGATTTGGTTTTTACAGCTTTAAACAAAATCAATGATGACTTTGATGAAGAAATTATAAAACAAATGATCGAATTGAAAATGCTTTATTATTTTGGCGTTGCGCCAAAACTTGATAGTTGTATGATTTGTAATAAGAAACAAGGCATTTTTGATTTTTCTTTAGAAAGAGGAGCAATAATCTGTAGCGACCATTTTAACCAAGTTAGTGATCGTATGCACTTAGATCCACAGGTAGTTTCTTTAATAAGAACATTAGCTTTAATTAAGATTGATCGTTTAGGTAAAATCAATATAAATACAAATTTAAAAAATAATTCCAAAAGAGTTATCGATCGGATGTACACTCGTTACTTAGACTTAAATTTGAAAAGCAAAAAGTTTCTTGATGAATTAAGAATGATTTAGGTTAAATCTAGAAATTTCTATCAAAAAATGTTAAAATTGATTACGTATTTTGACAGTTCAAAAGGAATAAAAAAAGTACTAGTTTAGCGAATGCAGTATGGTGAAAGTGCATCTAGGAAAAGGCACCTTTTAGTCAAAACATCGTAATTAAGAGCAGGAAGAATACTTCCTGAATTAGGGTGGAACCGCGAAATAAATCGTCCCTATGCAACTTTTGCATAGGCTTTTTTTATGGCCTATGAAGCGAGGAGAGAAAACTATGTCAGAAAAACTGAGTATCCAGGATATGATTTTTAAATTAGAACAATTCTGGGCTTCTAAAGGTTGTATGATTATGCCTTCATATGATGAGCAAAAAGGCGCAGGAACCATGAGTCCTTATACTTTTTTACGGGCCGTAGGACCTGAACCATGGGCAGCTTGTTATGTAGAGCCTTCAAGACGTCCAGCTGATGGTCGATATGGTGATAATCCTAATCGTTTATATCAACACCACCAATTCCAAGTAGTAATCAAACCAGCTCCTGAAGACATTCAACAATACTATTTAGATAGTTTACGTGTTTTAGGTATAGAACCATTAGAGCATGATATCAGATTTGTTGAAGATAACTGGGCAAACCCATCAATGGGATGTGCAGGTGTAGGTTGGGAAGTCTGGCTTGATGGAATGGAAGTTTCTCAATTTACTTATTTCCAAGTTGTGGGCGAACTAGACGTTAAGCCAACAATGAGCGAAATCACTTATGGTGTTGAAAGACTTGCATCTTATATCCAAGAAGTTAACTCCGTATTTGATCTTGAATGGGGTCATGGTGTGTTATATCGTGATATTTTCAAACAGCCTGAATATGAACACTCAAAATATGCATTTGAAGAAAGCGATCAAGAACAGTTACTCAAGTTCTTTGACATTTACGAAGCAACAGCCAAACGTTTGCTTAGTCAAAATCTAATTCATCCAGCATATGACTATATTTTGAAATGTAGTCACACCTTCAATTTGCTTGATGCAAGAGGTGCGGTTTCTGTAACCGAAAGAGCTGGTTACTTATCTAGAATTAGAAACTTGGCTCATCTTGCAGCTAAAGGATTTGTTGAAGAACGTGAAAAACGAGGCTTCCCATTATTGAAGCACCAAGAAGATCAAGAGAAAGCTGGGCAAGTAAATGACTAAAGACTACTTATTTGAAATTGGTACTGAAGAAATGCCAGCACATGTTGTTTCAAAAAGTGTGAAGCAACTTGCTGACAGAACAAAGAAGTTCTTAAAAGAAAATGGCCTATCTTTTAAAGACATTAAAACTTTTTCTACACCACGTCGTTTAACTATTTTGGTTGAAGAGTTAGCTGAAAAACAAGACGATATTGATGAAGTAAAAAAGGGTCCCGCTAAAAAGATTGCTCAAGATAAAGATGGTAACTGGACTAAAGCGGCAGAAGGTTTTGTTCGCGGACAAGGCATGAGTGTTGACGACATTTATTTTGAAGAACTAAAGGGTACTGAATACGCTTATGTTCATGTTCAAAAAGAAGGTAAAAAAGCTTCAGATATTTTAATGAACATGAGTGAAATTATTAAAGCGATGACTTTCCCAACAAAAATGCGTTGGGGTAGTTATGACTTTGAATTTGTCCGCCCAATTCATTGGATGGTTTCTTTATTTGGTAGTGAAGTAATTCCAGTTAAACTTTTGGATGTTACTGCTGGCAGAAAAACTCAAGGACATCGCTTTTTAGGTGATTCAATCGTATTAGCAAATGCAGACGATTACGAAGAAGCCTTAAAGAGTCAATATGTCATTGCTGATGCTGATGAAAGAAAGGGTATGATTATTAATCAAATCCAAGAATTGGCAGCTCAAAATAATTGGAAGGTCACTTTAGATAAAGGCTTATTAGAAGAAGTTACTAACTTAGTTGAATATCCAACAGTTTTTGCTGGAAGCTTTGATAAAAAGTATTTAAACATTCCTGATGAAGTTTTGATTACTTCAATGAAGGATAACCAAAGATACTTTGAAGTTTACGATGAAAACGGTAAGTTAATTAATCACTTCATTTCTGTTAGAAATGGAAACAGCGAATATCTTGATAATGTTATTTCAGGTAATGAAAAAGTCCTTGTTGCTCGTTTAGATGATGCACAATTCTTCTACGATGAAGATAAGAAATATCCACTATCACACTTTGTAGATAAATTAAAAGATGTTTCTTTCCACGATAAGATTGGTTCTGTTTCTGATCACATGGCTCGTGTTAAATTAATTGGTGATTTAATTGCCAACAAGCTTAACTTGAGTGATCAAGAAATTAAGGACTTTGATAGAGCAGCAGATATTTATAAATTTGATCTCGTTACTGCTATGGTTGGAGAATTTGCTGAATTACAAGGTATTATGGGCATGCATTATGCAAGATTGGCTGGTGAAAATGAAGCAGTCAGCTCTGCTATTAAAGAAAGCTATATGCCAACAAGTGCGGAAGGTGAATTGCCAGCTTCTACTGTCGGTTCACTTTTATCAATTGCAGATAAGCTAGATACTATTATTACTTTCTTTGCAGCCGGTATGGTTCCTTCTTCATCAAATGATCCTTACGCTTTGAGAAGAAATGCTTATGGTATTGTTAGAATCCTTTTAAATGAAAACTGGTCTTTATCTATTAGAGAATTACTACCAGAATTAGTTGATATTCTCTCAGGTGCAACTAGTGCCAAATTACCTAAGGACCGTGATGCTGAAAATGAAATCGCTGATTTTATTCGTGATCGTGTAAAGCAATACTTACAAGTTAGTGATTACAAGTATGATGTTATTGATGCTGTTTTGGCTTCTAGTCAACAAGATCCAATTCAAATGTTAGCTGCAGCTAAGACTCTTCAAACTCACCATGATGATGAAGACTTTAAACCTGTTGTTGAAAGTTTAACTCGTATTACTAATATCTTGAAGAAAGCTAAATTCCAAGCAAATAATGAAGTTAATAATGAACTATTTGATTCTCAAAGTGAAGCAGAATTATTTGCTGGTGTGAATGAATTACAAAATCAAGAGGACTTAGCTATCAGTGACTTGTATAAGGGCTTTGTTGAACTTCAACCAGTCATCGATAATTATTTCGAATCTAACATGATCTTGGATAAAGATGAAAATATTAAAAATAACCGTTTGGCACAATTAGCTCAAGTAAATGCATTAGCTGATCGTATGGGTGATTTAAGCCAATTGGTAATTAAATAATGTAAAAAGGAGCTTGTCGATGGCAGGCCGTATTCCTGAAGAGTTCATTAATGAAGTACGTAACTCTGTCAACATAGTAGATGTAATTAGTCAATATGTTTCTTTAACTAAAAAAGGAAAAGATTATACCGGATTATGTCCGTTTCATCAAGAAAAAACACCATCCTTCACTGTAAATGAAGCTAAGCAATTTTTTAAATGCTTCGGTTGCGGTAAGGGAGGAAATGTCTTTAAGTTCATGATGTATCAGGAAAACCTGACCTTTCCTGAAAGTGTAAAAGCTGTTGCTGACATGGCACATATTCAAATGCCCGAAGGGGTAATTGGTAAAACCGAACCTCTTAGTCCGTTGAAAAAAATGTACCAACAGGCAACTGAGTTTTATCAGCATATTTTACTAACAACCAAAGCTGGTGAAAAAGCTTTACAATATGCAAAAAAGCGAGAATTAGACAATGAATTATTGGATCACTTTAAAATAGGATATGCCCCAGATAATGACGGAATCTTATATACTTTTTTAAAGCAAAAGGGCTATGAAGAAGATCTTTTGAGAAGAAGTGGCCTTTTTGTTGAATCACAAGAGGGAAAATTGTATGACAGATTTCGTGATCGATTAATGTTTCCTTTAGGTGATGAAGTAGGACGAACAATCGGTTTTTCTGGCAGACGAATATCAAATAATTCTGAAATTGCTAAGTACATGAACAGTCCGGAAACAGAGATTTTCACCAAATCAAAACTACTTTTCCATTTATCAGAAGCTAAAAAAGCTGCTCGATCAGAAGGGCATCTGATTTTATATGAAGGCTATATGGATGTAATTGCTGCCTATAAGGCTGGGATTAAGTCTGGTGTAGCTTCTATGGGAACTAGTTTAACTGATGAACAGGTTTATATTCTTCGGCGAATTACGCCAAATGTGATTGTAAACTATGATGGGGATCCTCCGGGAATTCATGCTGCTGAAAGAGCATGCAATATGTTCAGCAAAGTTAATGGATTTAATCTCGGGATTGTTGTCTTGCCTGAGAATTTAGATCCAGATGAGTATGTTAAAAAATATGGTCCCGAAAAATACCAAGGTCAAGTAAAAGCAGCTCTAACTCCGGTAGATTTTTTACTAAATCGATTAGCGTTGAAGTTTAATTTACATAATGATCGTGAAAAACTAAGCTTTATCAATGAAGCTGTTGATTTAATTGCACCTTTGAATGATCCAGTAGCAGAGGACTTGTATCTTGAAAAGATCTCTAAGCAAACTAGTGTAAGTGTTGAATCTTTAAAAGTTTCAGTACTTAGAGCTAGGAGAAAATTAAACCGAGCTAAAAATCATCAAAGACAAATTAATCAATTTGAAGCGCAAGTATATCAAGATCAGGAAGCAGAATTTCAAGAATCAACACATTCTGCTCAATCTGTAAATGAAAATCCCGCTTTACGAAGATTGCTCTATTTATACATTCATAGTGAACAAGCACGTGATTATCTATTAGAGAGGAATTTCTTGTTTCCAGATCCAGCTTATGCTAATTTAGCTGAATTATGGCTCAAATACTTGGAACAAACTACTACGCCAACTGTACAAGGATTTATAGATTTTGTTCCTGAACAACTTCAAGGTATAATTGTAAATATGGAGATGGCAGAAATGCCAGAAGATTATTCAAAACAAGAGTTGGATGATCAACTTCAGGCCTTGGCAAATTCTAAAATTGATGAGCAATTGCATAGCTTGCTTGATAATTTGCAAGAAGCACAGATGCGAAATGATCAAGAAGATTTATTGCGAATTACTCAAAAAATTATAGATTTAAAGAGACAGAAGAATTAGAGGAGGCTTATTTTATGGCAGAAAAAAACACTACCACTAAAAAAGATGCTTCTAGTGAAGAAGCAAATTTATCACTAGATAAAATGGTGAAGCAAGTGGTCAAGGACGTTAAAAAGAGTAAATCAATTACTGAGACTGATTTTACTGCTCGTTTGATTAAGCCTTATCACTTGGAAGGCAAAGCCGTTGATCAATTGGTACAAGAATTTGAAGATAATGGGATTTCAATTGTCGACGAAAATGGAGAACCTTCTAAACTTGCCCTAAAGAAACAAAAAGATGTTGAGAAAGCAGAGTTAAAGGATATGTCTGCTCCTTCAAGCGTTAGAATGAACGATCCAGTTAGAATGTACTTAAAGGAAATTGGACGTGTTTCATTGCTTAATGCTGACCAAGAAATTGCCTTGGCTAAAAGAATTGAAGATGGCGATGAAGAAGCAAAACAAGAACTTGCCGAAGCCAACTTGAGACTGGTTGTATCTATTGCTAAAAGATATGTTGGACGTGGAATGTCTTTTCTTGATTTGATTCAAGAAGGTAACATGGGGCTGATGAAAGCTGTAGATAAGTTCGACTATCGTTTGGGTTTCAAATTTTCAACTTATGCAACTTGGTGGATTAGACAGGCTATTACGCGTGCTATTGCTGACCAAGCTAGAACAATTCGTATTCCAGTTCACATGGTTGAAACTATTAATAAATTGATTAGAATTCAACGTCAATTGCTTCAAGATCTCGGTCGTGAACCAACTCCTGAAGAAATTGGTGCCGAAATGGATATGCCAACTGATAAAGTTAGAGATATCTTGAAGATCGCACAAGAACCCGTTTCGCTTGAAACACCTATTGGTGAAGAAGATGATTCTCATTTGGGTGATTTTATTGAGGATAAAGATGCGACAAGTCCAGAACAACATGCTTCATATGAACTGCTCAAGGAACAACTTGAACAAGTGCTTGATACTTTAACTGATCGTGAAGAAAATGTATTGAGACTTCGCTTTGGCCTTGACGATGGAAGAACTCGTACTTTGGAAGAAGTCGGTAAAGTTTTCGGTGTTACTCGTGAACGTATTCGTCAAATCGAAGCTAAAGCTTTACGTAAATTACGCCACCCGAGTCGTTCAAACCAACTGAAGGATTTCTTAGATTAAAAATTAAAGAGTTCACTGAATTTTCAAGTGAACTCTTTTTCTTTATGCTAAAATTTTCTTTAGGAGGAAATATATGCTTGAAAAAAGATTAGCAACCATTGCTGACATGGTTGAACCAAATAGTAGACTAGCTGATATTGGGACTGATCATGCTTATTTACCAATCGATTTAGTACAAAATGGCAAGATTGATTTTGCGATTGCTTCTGATGTGGCTAAGGGTCCATTGGATAATGCCAAAAATGACATCTTAGCAGCAGGCCTAAATGATAAAATTCAAACTCGATTGGGCTCAGGCCTTGATACAATTTCAAGTAATGATCAAATTGATACTGTAGTAATTGCTGGTATGGGTGGAAAACTAATGGTTGATTTGCTTGAAAAGGCAAGAAAAGAAGGTAAGGTCTTTCAAACATTAATTTTAGAACCTAATGTCGGTGAAGATATTGTTAGATCTTGGCTTAGTCAGAATAATTATATGATTAAGACAGAAGTGATAATTGAAGTCTCAGGTCATATTTACGAAATTATTAAGGCAGAACTAACTTCCAATAATAGACCTCTCACTTTAGAAGAGATAAAGTTTGGACCGTTCCTAATTAGAGAAAAGAATTCAATCTTTATCAAAAAATGGGAAAAGCAGCTTACCTTTCAAAAGCAATTATTAAAAAACCTAAACAAAGCAAAAGTTCCAGATACTAAAAAAATCGATGACGTAAACAATACTATAAAAATGATCAAAGAGGTTCTCAAATGACGAAAGTAAAAGATATAGTAGATAGACTTGAGCAAGACTTTCCTAAAGAGATTGCTTCTAAAGGTGATCCAGTTGGGATGCAAATCGGTTCTTTAGAACAAGATGTTACCAAAGTAATGACAACTTTGGACGTACGTCCGCAAGTAGTAGATGAGGCAATTGAAAAAGGTGCTAATTTTATTGTTAGTCATCACCCAGTGATGTTTAGACCAGCTCGAAATTTAGATTTTTCTGATCCGCAAAATAAAATGTACGCTGATTTAATTGCACATGGTATTACGGTGTATTCGATCCATACCAATTCAGATAAGGCGCAAGATGGGTCTGCAGATTGGCAGGCTCAAGAGTTAGGATTAAAAGATATTGAACCGTTTGCCTTAGATGAGGATGGAATCGCTATTGGGAGAAAGGGACGTTTGCTAGAACAAATGTCAGCATATGATTTTGCCTACTATGTTAAAGACAAAATGAATATTAAGATGGCTCGTTTAATTACTGATGATAATGACAAAATGATTTCAAGTGTTGCTTTCATTTGTGGAGATGGAGGTAAGTTTTGGCATCAGGCGGTGCAAGAAGGAGTAGATGCTTTTATAACTGGAGATGTTTATTATCATGTCGGCCACGATATGATTTCGTCTGGTTTGACAGTTGTTGACCCCGGTCATTACACAGAAAAGTTGTTTAAGTACAAGGTTGCAGATCGACTAAAAAAATGGAATGAGGAGTACAATTGGGATGTTGACGTTGATGTTTCAGAAGTTTCAACTAATCCATTTCAAGATTTATTTTAAAAGGAAGACATTATGACAGAATATCCAACATTATTACCAAGATTTTTAAAGTATGTAAAAGTTAATTCACGTTCTGATGAACATTCGGATCGTTTCCCTTCTACAGAAAGAGAAGAGAATTTTCAAAAGAATGTAATTATGAAAGACTTAGAAGAGTTAGGGTTGCAAGACGTACATTATAATCAAAAAAGCGGCTGTGTGATCGCTACTATTCCATCAAATTTAGACTATGAAGTACCAACTTTTGGCTTGCTTGCACACTGCGATACTGCTGACTTTGATTCAGAAGATGTCAAACCTCAAATTACTAAAAACTATGATGGTGAATCCAAGATTCAATTAGGAGATTCTGAATTTTATCTTGACCCGGAAGTTTTTCCGCATTTGAAGAATTACAAGGGTCAAACAATTATTTCTGCTTCAGGAGATACACTTTTGGGCGGTGATGATAAATGTGGAATTTCGGAATTAATGACCTTTGCTGAATACTTGATGCAGCATCCTGAAGAAAAACATGGCAAAATACGCTTGGCCTTTACTCCAGATGAAGAAATTGGTACTGGGGCACAGCACTTTGATGTTGATGAATTTGGTGCTGATTTTGCTTACACCGTTGATGGAGAAGCTCCAGGAAAACTTGACTGGGGTACTTTTTCTGCAGCACAATTTAGCTTAGATATTCAAGGGGTCAATGTCCATCCCGCAGTTGCTAAGGGTCAAATGATTAATGCGATTCAAGTTGGAATCGATTTTCATAATCAATTACCTGAACATGATCGTCCAGAACATACTGATGGTAAGGAAGGCTTTTTCCACTTGATGAATTTTGATGGAACAGTTGATTCAGCTCATATGGATTATATTATCCGTGACTTTGAAAGAGATGGTCTTGAAGCTAGAAAGAACCTTGTAAAAGACATCGTTAAAAAAATGAATGATGAATTTGGCAGTGAAAGAATTAAGCTCAAGATGTGGGATCAATACTATAATATGGCTGACGAACTTAAAAAGCACATGGAAATCGTTGATTTAGCAAGGGATGCGTATAAGGCTGAAGGCTTGAATGTTAATGAAGATCCCGTTCGTGGTGGTACTGATGGTTCACAATTAACTTATATGGGCTTGCCATGTCCAAACCTCTTTGCAGGTGAAGAAAATATGCACGGTCGTTACGAATATACTGTATTAGAAAGTATGTGGAAAGCTGTGGATGTTTTACGTAAGATTAACCAATTGAACGTGGAAAGAAACAAGAAATAGTATATTTATGAAACAAAATTGACAGGATTTTGCATTAAATAGTTAATTGCTTTAAAAATATAAAAAATAGAAATACTATTATAGCACTATTTTTGAAAATGCAAAATTTAAATAAAAATTAAAGTAAGTTTTACACTTTGAATATAAATTAAAAATAAAAGCTGCATTTATTGCTTATATAGCAAGTGATTGTAGCTTTTTTATTTTTGCTTAGCGATTTTAATTTTTAATTGTGAAACAAAACCCCTGGATTTTATAGTTGTAATTGAAAAATTATCTGTTAAAATAATAGTGTAATAGATAAATAATACAGCAGGTGATAA
>NZ_CANBCP010000043.1 GCF_947367085.1 uncultured Lactobacillus sp.
GAAGAAAACGATATAAAAACTAATGTATTGACAAGGTAAAATTATTCTTAAAATAAAAATGACTCTGGAGCGCCTATTTGTCTTAATTAACCTCGGATTTTTTATTTTGACTAATCTTGATAACTTATTAATGCACAAGCGCTTGTGACATTCAATCAAGGAGTCACAATATGATTAGTCAAGAAAATTTTATTAAAGCCTGGAAAAATAAACGCTTAATTGCTGGAGCATTGAAAGCAGCGGGAGTTAGGCGAGATTACGTTCACTATGAAGATTTAATGCAAGATGGAGTCTTGTTATATGCCGAATTACTTGATAAGTTAGAAAATCAACCAGATCAGAAAGTTGATAAGTTAGCTTTTAGAAAGATTATCTGGAAGACAATTGATGAATTACGTAAGATTCAAAGGCATGAAGAGCGTACAAGCAATTTAGAAGAAGCTTTTAATTTATATAAAAATGATTATGATTGGCAGAATTTGATCATACTAAAACAAGAAATTAAAAAGATGACGCAAGAAGAGTTGCTAGTTTTATTTGAACACCTAATTTGCGGTAAGACGATTACCCAGATTGTAAAAGAAACTAAAATACCGCGAATCAGAATTAAGCGTTGCAAGAAAATGTTGATTACTAAGATGAAGTTAGCTCTCAGTAAATAGATAAATGACCAGCCGTCTAATGATAACAAGACTGCTGGTCGTTTTTTGTATAGAAGTTAAAGATAACGTAAATTTTATGGTTTATTAAGATAAATATTTTTTATAATATACTTATAAAAAAATCAATATAATAAGTTTATAAGATAGTAAAACAAACAGGAGAAGATTTTATAAAAAGTCTTGGATTACTATTTTTTTGATAAATTTTTAGGGTAAAATAAATAACATCTAACTATTAATAAGTGAGGAGAAAAACATTAATGAATAAGAATAAACGTAATTTGGACATTAATACTGCTAATCAAAGACAACGTTTTTCTATTAGAAAATTGTCAATTGGTGCAGCTAGTGTATTGCTTGGAACTACGTTCTTGTTTGCCGGCCAAACTGTGCAAGCAGCATCAACGCCGCAAGATGCACGGGAAGAAGTAGCCCAAGAAGATGCAAAGCAACAAACAAGTGAAAAGCAAGTAACTGATGCTAAACACGAAGTTGTAAAACCTAATGTTGATGAAGAAGCTAAGAAGCCAGATACTGCGCAAAAGCAAGGAACTGCTAAGAACGCAGAACAAGAGCAGCAAAAAACTTCTGAAGTAGCTCAAGATAAGCAAAATCAAGCTAAAAAGGCCGCAAAGGATGTTCAAAAAGACAACTCTAATAAAGATGACAAGGAGCAAAATAAGACTGAAGTTAAGACAAATACTTTAAGCCTTACAAAACCTGACGGTAAATCAGCTCTTAATCAAGATGCACTTAAAGCATCAAAGGCCGTTGCTAAAACTAATTCAGAAAAACCAAAAGACAGTCAAAAAGCTCAAGATGAAATTCACGCAACTTTGAATTTTCGAAATACTGATACAGTTATTAAAAGTGTCACATTGACTGGAAAGCCAGGTCAAACAGTATATGATGCATTAGGTGGAAAAGATGTTTATAGTTATATCTTAGAAGATTATCCTAGTTACATGTTGCTACCTGGAGCAGAATACAAGTCTAAAGTTATTTATACTACCCAGTCTCAGGATAAACCGGGATTAACCAAATATTTTAATGATCCTCAGTTAATTACAGATTATGAAAATTGGCATAAGGAATATCAGGATGGTAAGCATCCATTATTTGATTATCTACCAACAGATGATCTGGATATGACTAATCAATCTCTGTTATCCGGCGAAACACCGTTAAGCGATAAGAGTACTTATACTGTTGAAGTGGTAAAGCAAACTAGTAGAAGATCTCCTAAAGGGAATGTATATCGATTAGAAGACTATGCTGTGGCTGGTCGAAATATCAATTATAATAAATATCTCGGTAAAGATAAGACTGAAAAATTAGCTTACCAGGTTAAAAATGGAATTGTTTGGACTGCAATTGGCGATACTATAGATGCTCCTATGCCAGTTTATGAAGCATTAAATACACACGGAAGAATTCCTGCTCATTTATCGAAGGTAGAATATGATGGTAATACTGGTCTCCCAATGCCTAGTGGTACTTATGGCAAGGGGCAAGTTACGTTTACTATAGACTATCCCAAAGAAACTGCCGAGAATCGTAAAGCGGCTGAACAGTCTGGTGATCTTACTGAATGGTCAACTTTAGATGATTTAGTTGATGAGATTCCTTATACTGGTGAATATGGTGAGGACTATAAAACAACGATAGAAGGAAATTCTACTCATGTGACACATAATGGTAATATTCCTGGTAATCCACCAGATCAAAACATCATGTACTATGCTAACCGTAAATTTAATGTCATATTTAAGGATATTACTTATGGCGATGGCGACAAGGCAATTGAACTGACTAACTACGATTACACTGATCCAAACCAAATGACTATGGCTGCCAACAGTAAGAAAAATCCTCACAACGGCGCTGATAATGGCAATTATCAAGCATACAAAGTAGATGCAGATGTATATCATGGCAAGCTTGATGATTTGAGAAATGCTGGTTATGCAATTGTTTCTACTGACGTTGATCTTGATGGCCAAACTTACAGTGTAGATGAATTTAATAAGGATAAGCTTTATAATTCGGACGGTACAATCAAGCCTAAGACTTATGTTGTTAAGGTATTGCGCGGCGTTAAAGAATTTACACCTCAAGCTACTGCAAAGAGAGAGGTAAACTACAAAGCTAATAGCAAAGATGGCAAAACTCTAAAGGATCCTATTACTCAAGAAGTAAGCTTGACTGGTGATGGTACTTATTACACTGACGCTACTATTAAAGACTCAACGACTCTTGTTAATACTAAAGAGATTACCGATCTTGATGGTAACAAGGTTAGAGTAGTTGATAGTGAAAATACTGCTCCAGTCGAAGTAACTTGGCAGATTGATTCAACTAAGAATCGCCACGATGTAACCAAAAATGGTGATAAATTTGACTTTGAAAAACCTGCAGGTTTAGAAGCACCAGAGACAATTGGTGCTTGGAGTCATGTAGCTAGTCTTGATATCAATAATGTAGTGGATCACTATTCACCTGTTAATAAAGACAATAAGACTCTTGAACCGGTTTACTTAATCTACAAGCAAAAGGCTACCGCTCACACAATTCACAAGACGATCACTCGGACAATTCACTATGTAACTGGTGGTAGTAATCATGAAGTATTGCAAGACCCAGTAACCCAGACTGCAAACTTATCATCTACTTACTACACTGATCAAGATGGTAAAGAAGTAGCAACAACTAAGATTGATGGTGTTCATTACGTTGATCCTGATAAATCAGTTCCAGCACGAACTTGGAGCGTTGATTCAACTGGTAATACTGAAGTTACTGGTGGTTCATTTGATGAGAAGGCTCAAGATGTAATTACTGTTGAAAATGGCAAAAATAAGGGTACCTGGTCAATTGAATATGCAGCAAACAATACTGCAGATTCTGAGCATTTAAGTGATAAGTTTGCACCTGAAAAGGTTATTGATACTGCTCTTCCAGATAAGAGTCATTTTGATGTTTACTTGGTTTACACTAAGGACGTTAATGCCGATATTACTTACTGGGACATCACTGATGGTATGGAGCACAAGGTAAAACTTGGCAAGACTGATAGAGATAATGATGAACATGGTAAGACTGGTAGTGAAATTTACTTCAATAATAATGAAAAGCGCATCAGCGATTTAGAAAATCAACACTATATCTATGTTGATACTGACTTTAATAAAGGTGACAAGTACGGTACTGAAGACAGCCACTTCAATGTTTACTTTAGACATGCTGTTAAGGAAATTACTCCAAATACACCAATTGATGAAGTTCCTAAGGACAAGAATGGTAATCCTGTAGTTGATCCTAAGAGTTTACATAAGGAATTCACTCGTAATATTTACTTCAAGGCAAATACTGAAGATGGCGCTACTTTGAAGGATCCAATTCCACAAAAAGTTGAATTCAATGGTACTGTCTATGTTGACTTGGTAGATAATACAACCACTACTCCTGAAACAGTTAAGGATATTAATGGTAACGATGTTCAAGTAGCTACTAAGCAATCTGGAGCTATCAAGTGGGATGCTGACAGCAAGACCTTGAATGAAGTTAAACAAGATACTATTACTTTGAATAAGGGTGATAAGCATGCAACTTCAGATGATCTGGTAGGTACTTGGTATCAAGTTTCTGGGAAGGCTGATGAAGTCAACTTGAGACCAGCTTCTGATAACCCTCAAGATGAAACTTTGGTTTACAAGCAAAAGGCCCAATACAACATTCACTATATCGATGTTAACGGTGTGGAAGATAAGGATGCTTATGCCCTAACTGATGGTCATGAACTTACTGATCATAGGGTTTCTAATGTTGGTGAAGGAGATAACATCTACGTTGGTGATACTCCTGATGCAACTAACAAGCTTTGGAGTCCAGAAGATTATGAAAAAGCTGGTTATGTTTTAGTTGGTTTGTCCAATAATGCCCGAGATGACAAGTTAGGTAAGCAAACATTGACTCACGGCGTTCAAGATCAATATGTTTACTTGAAGCATGGTGTAACTTCTTCAACTGATAAGACTAAGAAAGATGACATTAAGAGTGAAACTACTTCTGTACAACGTAAAATTTACTATCGTGATGCGCAAACTGGCGAATTAGTCAGAGAAGAATTGAAGAAGTATGGTATTGATGCTGACGTTCCTGACATTACTCAAACAGTAGATTATGTTCGCGTACCACTGTACGATGCATTCAATGGTAGTTTCTTAGGCTTCGCCGCTCTTTATGTAGATCCAAATGGTTTTGCAAAATTGGATAAAAATGGTAAACCGGAAATCAAGAAGGACAGTAATGGTCAACCAATAATTGCTACTCAAAACGATAAAGATTCATGGGTTCCAACTGGTAAACACACAGAATATCCAGAACAAGGGTCACCTGATTTAACTCAGTATGGTTATAAGAAGGCTCGCGCTCTTGAAAGTAGAGACGAAGATAAAAATGACGGTGGAAAAATAGTAGAGAATAAAGCCTCTGATCCAACCAAGAATGGTGACGACGTAAATGTCTACTACTTCCATGATCAACTTGGTGTAACTTCTGATAAGCCAGAATTTGGTATTGATGTGAAGGATCTTAAGAAGACTTTTACTAGAACGATTGTTTACCGCGGAACTAAAGATGGTGGCAAGACTTACCAAGATGTAAACGGATCACCGAAAGACACTCATAAATACGAGCAAAGTGTAACTTTCACTTGTAGCGCTGTTATTGATAAGGTAACTAAGAAAGTTCTTAGTTATACTGACTGGACTTCAGAAAAACCCGATATGGATGAAGTTGTTTCTAAGAAGCCTAATGAAGTGGGCTACAATTTCGTTGATATTGAAAAAGTGGGACGTGAAGATGTCGATCCAACATTAGATAAGTCTGATTTAGGTACATATCTAGTAACTTACACTTACAGCGAACCTGAAGCTAAGGTTTATAACGTTACAACAAATTACGTTGACGAAGAAGGCCATAAGCTTCAGAAATCAACCACAACTCATAATCATGAAAATGGTACTGAGTACTTTACTGACCATCCAACTACCATTACAACTGAAGATGATAAGACTTATGAATTCAAGGAAGTTCATAAAGATAGTGATAAGCCAAGTGGTGACATTAACAGTAAAGATGTTGAAGTAACATATGTTTACAAGTTGAAGAAGCCTACAGACAAACCAGCGCAAGAAACTCACAAAGTTACTGTTCACTATGTTGACGAAGAAGGTAATGTAATTTATCCTCAAAATACTTTGCCAAAAGAATTCAAGACTGGCGAAAAGTATGACGTTAGAGGAGAAAAGAAAGATTTAATCAACTTCAACGACAAGACTTATGAATTTAAAGAAGTTAAGAAAGATGATAAGCCAGAAGGCTCAATGCCAAACGCTGATGTTGATGTAACTTACATCTACAAGTTGAAAGAATCTCCAGTAACACCACCAACACCACCATCAGAAAAAACATACAAGGTAACAGTTAACTTTGTTGATGAACAAGGCAATGAGTTGCAAGATTCAAGACATAGTGACAACCACAAAGATGGCAGTGATTACAATGAGACAGATCACCCAACTACAATTACCAAAGACGGTAAAACTTATGTCTACACCAGAGTAGAAGATGATCCAACAAGTGGAACTATCCAAGGTAAAGACGTTGTTGTAACTTATGTTTATAAGGAAGTTACTGAGCCAGCTAAGGACTCTGATAAAGAACCAGAAAAAGAAAATAACACTGAAATTAAAGTAGTTGAAAAGAATAATGATACAAAACAAGAAGTATCTAACGAAAAATCTGAATCAATTACTGAATTGTCAAACGAAACTCCAGCTCCTGAAAAATCAGAAGCCAAGTCTCACACAGTTTCTGTAACTGGCAACGCAACTAAGAGCGATGAATTACCACAAACTTCAAGCAAGTCCAATAATGTCTTCGGTGCATTAGGATTAGCAATTGCTGCAGTAGGTTCACTCATTGGTTTAGGCGCTCGCAAGAAGAAACGTGATTAATAATCATAAGTAGAGCAAAACAAAAGACATCCTTTTGACGGGATGCCTTTTTTGCATGCAGTAAATTATTTTAAAGAATAGGTGATAGCAATCTTGAAAAGTACTGCTTAAACTTGCGCCACCAGGATTGCTGGTCAAAGTATTCATTCGTCAGCAGTGTCGAGTCTTCAATGTCTTTTTCAAATATTTCTTTTAATTCTTGGGTTAATTGCGGACTGTAACAAAATGCATTAACTTCAAAGTTTAATCGGTAGCTTCTAAAGTCTTGATTTGCTGAACCAACAGAAGAGATGTCAGAACCAGAAACCACTGTTTTGGCATGAATGAACCCTTTGTTATATTTATAAACTTTTAAACCTTGTTTAGTTAGATATTTCGCATAATATTCGGTAGCTCGGTAAACAAATGGGTGATCGGCCATACATGGGATCATGATCCGTACATCAACACCACTTTTTGATGAAATTATCAAACTCTCTAAGATAGGATCGCCGGGAATTAGATAAGGCGTTTGAATATAGACGTAATTTTGAGCTTGGGCAATGATATGTTCATAGCCACGCTGAATACCAAGGTTAGAATTGTCAGGTCCTGATGCTACGATTTGCATCGCAACGCAAGAAGGATCTTGACGGTTCCAGTCAAGCTTAAAGTTTTTGATTTCTTCGTCAATGTTGATTTTAGGTAGACGAGACTTACGACACGAGGTATTCCAATCCATCGTAAAGCGGACTTCCATCATTGCGGCCGATTGACCAACTACGCGTAAGTGAGTATCGCGCCAGTGACCGAATTTTTTACTTTGATCCACATATTGATCACCGATGTTAAAGCCACCGATGTAGCCGATTTTGTGGTCAATGATCACAAGTTTTCTGTGTAAGTGATAGTTATAACGCGGAGTTGTGTACCAGTGGTTAGAAGAATCAGAGATGAAAGGCTGAGCACATCCACCAAGTTCACGCAATTTATTAAAAAACTTAGGATGCGTGCCATGCGATCCGCTTGCGTCATAAAGAACACGAACGGTAACGTTACGGCTAGCTGCTTTTTCTAAAGCTGCAAGGACACGTTTTCCAAGATTATCGGCATAGAAGGTATAGAATTCTACATTGATTGTGTCTTTAGCTTGATTTATATTTTCTATTAAGTTATCAAACAATTTTGGTCCATCAGTGAAAATTTGTACACTATTATCGATAGTCAAAATCGCGTCATCGTTGTTTAAATTAAGTTCAACTAAACGACGGCTACGCTGATTTTGATCAAGATTAGGCAAAAGATCATGCTGAGCAAGCATATGCCTTTGCTGCTTTAAAAATTGCTGACGAATTTTTTCTTGTTCTTGTTTAATAATAAAGATCTTGTCATGAGATAATTGACGCCCAACAAGTAAATACAAGATAAAACCGATATAAGGCAGCCCAATTAAGACTAATAACCATGCCCAAGTCGAAGCAATATCGCGGTGGGAGCGAAAGACTGTCCAGACGGCGAAAATTACGTTGATTATCCAGAGAATTTCGATGGATCTGCCGACAACATACCCAGTTAACGTTAACATTTACTTAATCTCCTTTAAAAGTAGTCAACTCATTTTAACATAAGTAGTTGTCTGATAAGTCAAAGACAGGAGGATTGCTTTTTTGCTAACTATCTCCCAGTGCAAAAAGCTATAAAATGTGTTAGTTTAAAAACATAACTTCGATCTGGAGGAAAATTATGATTGTTGAACAACCTTATTTAGATTTATTGAATGAAATTATGACAAATGGTCATGATAAAAAGGATCGTACTGGCGTAGGGACGCGTAGTCTTTTTGGAGCACAGATGCGTTTTGATTTAAGCCAGGGATTTCCAATTTTGACAACTAAAAAAGTTCCTTTTGGATTAATCAAGAGCGAACTTTTGTGGTTTTTACACGGTGACACTAACATTAGATTTTTGCTTGAACATAACAATCATATCTGGGATGAATGGGCATTTAAAAACTGGGTTAATAGTAGTGAATATCACGGCCCTGATATGACAGATTTTGGTTTACGCGCTCCGAAAGATCCTCAATTTAATGAGGTTTATCAAAAACAACTTCGTGAATTTGATGATCGGATTTTAAATGACGATGATTTTGCAAAAAAATATGGCAACTTAGGGGATGTCTACGGTGCACAGTGGCGTCATTGGCAAAAACGTGATGGCGGATTTATCGACCAAATTCAAAACGTGATTGACGCAATCAAAAAGACGCCTTATTCGCGTAGGTTAATTGTGACAGCTTGGAATCCTGAAGATGTACCAAGTTCAGCTCTTCCTCCATGTCATGTGCTTTTTCAATTTTATGTAAATGATGGCAAGTTAAGTTGTCAATTATACCAGCGTTCAGGCGATATGTTCTTAGGTGTACCATTTAACATTGCTTCTTATTCTTTATTGATTCACTTGATAGCTCGTGAAACTGGATTAGATGTAGGTGAGTTCATCCATACATTAGGCGATGCTCATATTTATCGCAATCATTTTGAACAAGTAAAAACCCAGCTTTCAAGAAGACCATTAGATGCGCCACAACTATGGCTTAATCCAGATAAAAATAAAATCGAAGATTTTACAATGAAAGATATTAAGTTAGTTAACTATCACCATGCAGGTGCGATTTCTGCGCCGGTTGCAGTCTAGAGGATTTTTATGATTAAGTTAATTTGGGCCGAAGATCAAGAAAAAAATATTGGTTATCAAGAAAGCTTACCTTGGTATCTTCCAGCTGATTTAGCGCATTTTAAACGCGAAACTTTAGGACATATTATTGTAATGGGGTCGAAGACTTTTGATAGCTTGCCGAAAGTTTTGCCAAAAAGGGTGCATTGGATATTAACGCATCATCCGGATAAATATCAAGATTATTTTACTAACCCACAAGTTAAAATATTTACTGATCTTGACCAGCTAAAAAAAGCAATCAAAAATTGCCAAGAAGACATTTATGTGATCGGTGGTAAGAGTCTATTTGATCAAGTATGTGATATTGCTGATCAATTGATTGTAACGAAAATCCATGCCTCTTTTAAAGGGGATGTAAAGGCTCCGATGATTAAAGAGCAAGAATTTAAGTTAGTGAGTCAAACTCAATTTGAATCTGATGAAAAAAACAAATATAACTATGAGATCGATATTTATCAAAAATTGGTCTAGCTTAAAGATGATTTATCAAAAATAAATCATCTTTTTTTATTTCACAAATAAGTGGCTCAAGATAGTGCTAAATCAAGTTAAATAACAGTAGATTACACGTGACTTGTTCTTTTTTACCAATCTTTTTTGTTGACATTATTTCACAAACGAGTAAATATATACATGTAGTGTATGAAAGCGTATACACAAAAATGGTATAGTTACTAGGAGATATAGATATGGTTTTAAAAAATAAAGCTTACGTACTATGGTTCGACGATTTGAAACGTGAAGATGTCGGACTGGTTGGAGGTAAGGCATCATCACTTGGCGAATTAACATCAGGTACCAATGTGCCAGTTCCTTATGGATTTGCGACGACTGCCAATGCTTATCGTTATTTCATGGAAGCAACCGGCTGCAATAAGCGAGTAAATGATTTACTTGCAGGATTGAAAGATATTGAAAATTCTGATGAATTACACTCAGTATGTAAAAAAATTCGCCGTATTATCACCGACGCGAATATGCCAGCTGATTTAGCTCGTTATATTGGCGATGCCTATGATGAATTGGCAATTAAGATGCATGTAAATGAACCATTTGTTGCTGTTCGCTCGAGTGCAACAGCTGAAGATTTGCCTGAAGCTTCTTTTGCCGGCCAACAAGATACATATTTAAATGTTCACGACCGTGATGATGTCATCAAAAAAGTTAAGAAATGTTACGCTTCGCTTTTTACTGATCGCGCTACATATTACCGGATGAAACAGCACTTCCCACAAGAAAAAGTTGCTTTAGCTGCAGCTGTACAGATGATGGCCTTTTCTAAAGCAGCCGGAGTTATGTTTACAGTAAATGTTGCCACTGGTGATGATACTAAGGTTATGATCGAAGGATCCTGGGGCTTAGGAGAATTCATCGTTCAAGGCACAGTCACCCCAGACAATTATGTGGTTGATAAGAAGACTATGAAAATTGTTAAAAAGACTGTAAACAACAAAAATATCGAATTAGTTCGTCTGCCTGATGGCGGCGTTGAGCAAAAAGATGTTCCAGCTGATCTTGCCAAAGAGCCTGCTTTAACAGATGAGCAGATTATTGAGCTTGCCAATTATGCTAAAAATATTGAAAAGCACTATGGCTGCTATATGGATATGGAATGGTCTTTGGATCAAAATAATAAACTTTGGCTAGTTCAAGCGCGTCCAGAGACAGTTTGGTCACAAAAAAATAAAGCTAAAAAAGAAAATACTGAAAATAAGTCTGATCAAGAGGCTCTTACTACCGATCACAATGTGATTTTGAGAGGTTTGCCAGCAAGTCCAGGTTTAGTGAGCGGGAAAGTTCATGTGATTGATGATCCTAAAGATATTGATCAGTTTAAGCAAGGAGAAGTTTTAGTCACTCTGATGACTTCTCCTGACTGGGTCCCAGCGATGAAAAAGGCAGCCGCAATAATCACCAACAATGGAGGGATGACTTGTCACGCTGCAATTGTTTCTCGTGAGATGCAGATTCCATGTTTAGTTGGAACTGCCAGCCGCGGAGTTAAAGCAACCTCAGCTTTAAAGAATGGGCAGTTGGTGACCGTTGATGCAAAAGATGGGGTGGTTTATGACGGAATTGTTGAAGATTTAGTCAAAAAAGAAAAGCCCGCTTCTAATTCAAAGCTAGTAGAAAGTGAATACTTTGCTCCAACTGCAACTGGAGTCATGATGAATCTGGGTGATCCAGAGCTAGCTGAAAAGTATACAAGCTTACCAGCTGATGGAATTGGATTGATGCGTGAAGAATTCTTGTGGACGACTTATATTCACCAGCACCCTCTATATTTAATAGAGACTGGTCATCCAGAGCGTGTAGTTAACGAATTAGCTAATGGGATCGCTAAAGTTGCCCGCGCGATGGCCCCTAGACCTGTTGTTTTGAGATTTTCAGATTTTAAGTCAGGCGAATACCGCAACTTGAAAGGTGGAGAAAAGTACGAACCTCATGAACCAGCAGATTTGCTTGGTTGGCGTGGAGCTTCAAGATATTATGATCCTAAATATATTGATGCATTCAAGTTAGAGTTAGAGGCTGTAAAGAAAGTTCGCAATGAATTTGGCTTAAAGAACTTAAATGTAATGATTCCATTTTGTCGAACAGTTGATGAAGCCCAAAAAGTTACCCAACTGATGGAGGAAAATGGCTTAGAGCGCAATGAAGACTTTAAGGTTTATATGATGGCTGAGATTCCTTCTAACATTATTTTGGCAGACCAGTTTAATAAATATGTAGATGGTTACTCAATTGGCTCAAACGATCTGACGATGTTTTATTAGGATGTGATCGCAATAACGATACGGTTTCTAGTTTATTTGATGAAAGAAACTTAGCAGTTAAACGGGCAATTGCTCATTTAATTAAGACTGCACACAAAGATGGTAAGACAGTTTCAATTTGCGGACAAGCTCCGTCAGAGTATCCGGAATTCACCGAATTTTTGGTTCAACAAGGAATTGATTATGTTTCAGTAAATCCAGATATGGTTAAAGCTACTAAGCGTAATGTTGCCCATTATGAACAAAGAATTTTACTTGATAAGGCAACTGGTCGAGGATTGAAGCAAGCAGAAGATTACACATGGTAAATTAAGGAGACTGAAGAAATGGATAAGTTATTATACGCAACTTATAACAACAATAAAGTGGCTGAAGTACAAGATATTTTAGATGAGTTTGATATAGATATTGATTTGTTATCACTTAATGATTTTGATAATGTACCGGAATTCGTTGAAAATGAGACAACCTTTTTGGAAAATGCCAAAGTCAAAGCTCATAGATTTGCGGACTTTTCAGGAATGCCAACTTTAGCAGAGAGTTCTGGGCTTTGCGTTGACCACTTAAACGGGGCTCCTGGTGTATTTTCTTATCGCTATGCCGGACAAGCTCATAATGATGCAAGAAATAACGCGAAATTACTTGCTGCTATGGGAGGAGTCGCTAGTGAAAAGAGAAATGCTCAACTTTATACAGCGTTAGTTATTTCTTGGCCAGACAGTGACGACGACTTAATTAGCGCAGGTACAATTAAAGGTGAGATTATGACTTATCCGCATGGTGAGCAAAATTACGGCTACGATCCGTTGTTCATGGTTCCACAAGTTGGTAAGACCTTAGGTGAGATGTCGATTGCTGAAAAAAATAGTGTTTCTCATCGCGGGCAGGCTTTCACTAAGATGGTGCAAGAATTACCAATGTGGTGGGATCGCCATGTACATGCGATGTCAATTGAAGGCTAGCATCGGTTAGGGATGATCTTAGATAGAAAAAAGACCAGTCGTTTTATTGACTGGTCTTTTTGTTGCATAGTTTTGTTTACTTACCAAATAATTGCTCAATATCATTTATCATCTTTTGAAAAGCATTTTGTAAGCTTTGAAGGAATTGATTTTGATTATTCTTTATCTCATTGATCGCATTATCTGCTTGGTTAGGATTATTTTTGATCTGATCAATTGCCGAACCCAATTGGCTGATTTGATTTTGAAGGGATTGATTATTAGCTGCGTTGTTCTTCAACTGCTCATTTTGCTCTTTCAAATTATCTAACTGATTTTGCAAAGCTTGCTTATCATTGTCCTGCTTATATTGATTTACTGCTTTCTTAAGAGCGGAAGTTTGATTTTGAAGTTCTTTATTTTGCTCAGATAAATCATCTAACTTGCTGTTTGCTGAATTTAATGCGCTTGTTTGAGCTTGTTGATTTTGAACTTCATCATTATGAGCTTGGCAAGCTGAAATACCGAAGAAAATTAAGAATAGCAAAACTATAATGCCTAAAACGATCCAAACAGTTTTCTTCTTTTTCTTTGGAGTATTTTGAGTAGGACGATTTTGAGTTGCAGCTGAAGGGGTATTGTAAGTTTTGACCCAAGCTTGAATTTCTTTAGTAGTATAATCGTTATTTGGGCCAACTGCGGTAATTACGATAGTATAAACACCAGCTGTATTTGGATTTACTGCCTTTTTGTTAATGCTGACATGATCGTTAGAAATTGCTTGGCCGTTTTGGGTCACGGTTAAATTTAACTGATTAATGATATCTTGGTCAGAAAGTTCTTGTCCCAGTGGCCAGTTGATAGAATTTGCATTTGTATTGATTTGAAGTGTCATTATTTTCAGTCCTTTTGTATGGATGTATTAAGTTCATTATACAGGTAATTTCAGTTATTTCTAAATTTCAGCGC
>NZ_CANBCP010000044.1 GCF_947367085.1 uncultured Lactobacillus sp.
TGTGAAAACGCACTTTTGTATTAGTTTGTGTTCATACTAGGTTGTTACCGCGAATCTTCGTCCCTTTTGGGGCGAAGCTTTTTTTGTTGGAAAGGATAAAATATGGACTTATTTGAAAAGTTAGATAAGTTAAGAAAAGAAGGAATACAAGACATCAATCAAGCAACAGATCAAAAAATGCTTGATAAAATTCGTGTCGAATTAGTAGGAAAAAAAGGGCAATTAACTGAAATTCTTCACTCAATGAAGGATATTTCTCCTGCGGATCGTCCAAAGGTGGGACAAGAAGTTAACCAAATTAGAGATCTATTTCAAAAGCAAATTGATGAAGCAAAGAATAAATTCATGCAAGCTTTGATTGAGCAAAAATTAGCTGAAGAAAAGATTGATGTAACTTTACCTGGTAGAAAAGGACATTTAGGCTCAAAGCATCCTATTAACGTTATTTTGGATGATTTAGAAAGTTACTTTATTGGTATGGGATATAAAGTAGTTCAAGGTCCTGAAATTGAAACTGACCATTATTGTTTTGAAATGATGAACCTACCAAAAGACCACCCAGCTCGTGATATGCAGGCAACTTTTTATATTGATGAAGAAGATTTACTAAGAACTCAAACTTCTGGTGATCAGGCTCGTGTTTTAGAAAAGCACGATTTTTCTAAGGGGCCGCTAAAGATGGTGGGACCTGGTAAGGTATACCGCCGAGATGATGATGATGCAACTCACTCACATCAATTCCAACAAATGGAAGGGTTAGTTGTTGATAAAAATGTAACTATGTCAGATCTAAAGGGAACTTTAGAAATGATTGCTAAGCATATGTTTGGACAAGATCGTAAAACTCGCTTACGACCATCATACTTCCCGTTTACTGAACCATCTGTCGAAATGGATGTATCTTGTTTTAATTGTGATGGTAAGGGATGTCCAATTTGTAAGTATACTGGCTGGATTGAAGTTTTAGGTGCTGGCATGGTTCATCCTAATGTTTTAGAAAATGCCGGTGTTGATTCTAATGTATATGGTGGATTTGCTTTTGGACTAGGATTAGACCGTTTTGCAATTTTGAAATATGGTGTATCTGATATTCGTGACTTTTACACTAATGATGTTCGCTTCTTAAAACAATTCCGTAAGGAGGAAGATTAATGCTCGTATCGTATAATTGGTTACAAGATTTTATCGATTTAGATGAAGATCCAAAAGAATTAGCAGAAAAAATTACCAGAACCGGGGTTGAAATTGCATCAGTTGAACACCCAGCTGCAGGCTTGAAAAAGTTAGTGGTAGGTCATATCCTGGAATGCGAATCAATTGAAGGTACTCACTTACATAAATGTCAAGTTGATGTTGGTCAAGATGAGCCAATTCAAATTGTCTGTGGTGCACCTAATGTAGCCACTGGCGAAGATGTCATTGTCGCTCTTCATGGTGCAAGAATTGCAGGAAATGAAAAAATCAAACGTGGTAAGATTCGCGGCGTTGAATCAAACGGTATGATCTGTGGCTTACAAGAAATTGGCTTTGCTGATAAGGTTGTACCTGAAAAGTATGCCAATGGTATTTGGGTTTTTCCTGAAGATGCGGATGTTAAGCCTGGTCAAGATGTTTATGATGCATTAGGTATGAACGATTACATCTTTGATTTTGACATTACTCCTAACCGTGCTGATACCTTATCTATGGAAGGTGCAGCTTATGAAGTAGGTGCAATTGTTGATCAAAAACCTAAGATTGAAAATCCAGTTTTAAAAGAAGATGGTGAAGACTGGACTAATGAATTAGAGGTCACTGTTGATAAAAAATTGGCTCCTAAGTTCTATTTACGTAAAGTTACAGGCGTAAAAATTGGTCCAAGTCCTATGTGGATGCAAAGACGTCTATGGAATGCGGGTATTCGTCCAATTAATAACGTCGTTGATGTAACTAATTATGTAATGTTATTAACTGGCCAGCCAATGCATGCTTATGATGCTCGCAGCTTTGAAAGTGGCAAGTTAGAAGTCAGAAAAGCTCATAAAGGTGAAAAGCTGACTTTGTTAAATGATAAAGAAGTCGAACTTGATCCTAACGATATTGTAATTACTGATGGTCAAAAGCCAGTAATGATGGCTGGAGTAATGGGTGGAAAGAGTTCTGAAGTTGAAAACGACACTGCTGATGTGATTTTAGAATCTGCCATTTTTGATGGAACTTTAGTTAGAAAATCTGCTTTACGTCATGCCAATAGGACTGAAGCTTCTAGTCGCTTTGAAAAAGGTGTAAATTGGGATAATACTCAAAAAGCGCTTGATATGGCTGCAATTTTGTTAAGAAATGATGCTAATGCTACAGTGGCTACTGGAGAAATTAAAGCAACTGATGAAGCTAAACAGCCTGTTGTAATTAAGACAACTGTTTCTTATATCAACAAGGTTTTAGGAACTGAATTATCAGATTCAGAAATTGAAAAAATTTTTGATCGTTTAAGTTTGCCTGCAAAAATTGAAAATGATCAATTAACTGTTAATGTTCCTAATAGAAGATGGGATTTAGAAATTCCAGCTGACTTAGTTGAAGAAGTTGGGCGAATTTATGGTTATGATAACTTAAAATCAACTCAACCTTTACTTGCTGAAACTCATGGTGGATATTCAGAAAAAGAAACTAAAATTAGACGAATTAAAAATATCGTTCAAGGTCAAGGTTTAATGGAAGCTATCTCTTATTCTTTGACTTCACCAGCTAAAGCAATAGCCTTTACTAAGGATCCTAAAGAAACTGTGCAAGTTCAATGGCCGCTCAATTCAAGCAGAAGTACGATGCGTGAAAACTTGATGACTGGATTAGTAGATGCTGCAAGCTATAACATGGCTCGTAAAGAAAAGCAATTAGCCTTTTATGAACAAGGCCGCGTTTATGACCATGATGGTGGTACATTCAATGAACATGAACATTTGGCAACTTTGTATAGCGGAAATACTTTTGATGAAAATTGGCAACATGAAAACCAAAAGATTGATTTCTACTTTGTAAAAGGGCAATTAGAAAACCTATTTACTGCTATCGGTATTAATGACGAGCGTATTGTTTACAAGGCTGAAACAATCGATTGGATGCACCCAACTAGAACAGCGGGTATCTATATTGATGGTCACTATGTTGGAATGATTGGAATGCTAGCTCATATGATTACTATGGCTGAAAAATCTCTTCATGGTAGCGAATTATATGGTTATGAATTAGATCTTGATTTAATTACTTCTTTGATGACTAAGGGTATGAAAGCTAAGTCTGCTCCTAAATATCCTGCTATTATGCGTGATTTATCATTGCTTTTGGATACTGAAATTAGTAATCAACAAGTTGTAGATCAAATTAAAAAATCTGGCGGTAAATACTTAAAAGATGTTAAAGTAATCGACGTTTACTCTGGTAGCCATATCGAAAAAGGCAAGAAATCAATTGCTTACACATTAACGTTCTTAAATGAAAATGATACCTTGACTGATGATGTGGTTAATAAAGCAATGGATAAAATTAATGGTGATTTAAAGGAAAACTTAAAAGTTTCTGTCCGTTAATTGGATTAAGATTGTCTTAGACTAAAATTTCGGGGGAAAGTATGTTAGATCCAGAAAAGAAAAGACAATATGATTTACAAAAAAAAGGTGCTAATAAGGTCACAAGGTGGATTGCCAGTATTATTGGCATAATTTTTGTGGCGGTTATCTTATTTGGTGGTATTTATACGGTTTATGCACTTCAGCCAGCTAATCGTCATGATCAAAATGTGGTCGAAGTTCATGTCCCAGAAGGAGCTACTAATAGTGAAATTGCTTCTCTTTTGAAGCAAAAAGGTTTGATTCGAAATGTCGCAGTTTTTAATATGTGGCTGAAAAGTCATTCCGCTAGTGGATTTCAGGCTGGGGATTTCTATTTATCACCATCGATGAATAACAAAGAAATAGTAAATCAGTTGCAAGGAGGCAGCCGTCCAATAACAGGACATGTCTTGGTTAAAGAAGGTCAAACAATTGACTCTATTGCAACGACTGTTTCTAAAAATACCAAGTATTCTCGTAAGCAATTCTTAGCCTTGATGAAGAATGAAAAATTCTTAAAGTCATTGGAAAAGAAGTATCCGCAGTTGTTAACGTCAAGTATGCAAAGCAAAGATGTCCGCTATCATTTAGAAGGATATCTTTTCCCAGCTAAGTATGACGTTTATCAAGGCGCTAGTTTGAATGAATTAGTAACGCAAATGGTGGAGAAAGAAAATGAAATTTTGAAGCCATATTACAAAGCTATCAAGAAAAAACATCTAACAGTTCAAGAAGTTCTGACTTTAGCGTCTTTAGTTGAGCGTGAAGGTGTCAAAGATTCAGATAGACGTAAGATTGCAGGGGTATTCTTCAATCGATTAGATGCTGATATGCCACTTCAATCTGACATTTCGGTAATGTATGCATTAAATAAACACAAACATTCTCTATCTTTGAAAGATGTTAGAGTTAAATCACCATATAACTTGTATATTCATAAAGGTTTTGGGCCAGGACCATTTAACAATCCATCGTTGAATTCAATATCAGCGGTCTTAAACCCAGAAGATAGAAGTGCAAATTACTTATACTTTGTAGCAAACTTGAAGACTGGAAAAGTTTACTTCTCTCACACTTTAGATGAACATGAGCAAAGAAATTCAAGTTTGGGACAGTAATGTGTTGACATTTTGCAAAAAGAACAATAAGATTTTTGTTGCAAAGAGTTAAAAAGTGAGGAGTATTAAGGACTTATGGCAGAAAAAGTTTATCCTATGACTGCTGAAGGAAAGGAAAAGCTTCAGAAGGAATTAAAAGATTTAAAGTTAGTTAAGCGTCCAGAAGTTATTGAACGTATTAAGGTTGCAAGATCATTCGGTGATTTATCTGAAAACTCAGAGTATGATGCAGCAAAAGATGAACAAAGTGCAGTAGAACAACGTATTATTCAAATTGAACAAATGTTGAAATATGCACAAGTTATTGATGCTGATAGTGTTGATCCTAACGAAGTTTCTATTGGTAAGACTGTGACATATACTGAAGTTGGTACTGATGATCCAGAAAGTTACACTATTGTTGGTTCAGATGAATCAGATCCACTTAATGGTAAGATTTCTAATGATTCTCCAATTGCTCAAGCTTTGCTTGGTAAGAAGAAGGGTGAAAAAGTTACGATCAACACACCTGGTGGAACCTTTGATGTAACTATTAATGATGTTAAAACTAATGCTAATGCATAATTAATAAAAAGGCCTAGTTGCAACTGCGACTAGGTCTTTTTAATTTTGATTAAAATTATAAGTGAAATTAACGTAATTACTAAGCCGATTAAAAGTTCAAACGGAACGTAAACTAATCGAATGTTGTGCTTGCCTTTAGTTAATTTAAAACTGATAAAGGTATTTAACCATGACTTTGTTTTAATTAAGCGTCCATTATCTAAGACTAGCCAATTCTTTGAGTAAGGGATAGTAGTATGAACATATCTTTTTTGAGAGTTCTTGGTATTAAAATTGAGCGACAAAGCTGAAGTTTGAAAAATTTTAGGTTGGAGCTTATCAAAATGCTTAGCAGCTTTTTGATAAGCTTGATTGTTAAATTGGTACAGGTGGCAAGACCCTAAGTTTATTTCCTTGTTATATAGATCAAAAATAATTTTGATAAGCTTGTGTTGATCATTGCTTGCAATAGGAATTAACTTACTTGTTGTTCCAAGATCGCTAGTATCAATAAGGTGATTATTAATATAAAGACTTGCTGATGAAGAGGTTAGATCAGGACTTAATTCAAGATAATAAGTATTATTAGTCTCGCATGTAAAATCGAAGATAATTTTAACTTCACGATCGTCTTTAATTTTGTGATAAGTTGTACCAGTTTGAGTAACATTTTTTAATTTTGCAACTGGCCAAAAAACAGGTTGAAATAAGCTGGTATGATTATCGGTTAAGGAATTGAATAATTTGTTTTGATTTTCTAATGCTGAGGAATTAAGTTGGATATTAGATGGCTTTTTAGAGACCATGACAATTGGAAAAGTATATTTATTCTTTAGGATTTTAAATGGAGCATTGTTTTTAGTGATTGAGTCATAGCTTAGATCACTACGATAATAATTCTCATTGAATTGAGGATTGGAGTTGTCATTAGAAACTATAAAATACTTAATACCTAATAAAGAATCTGTAAGTAAATCAGAATATTGATACGAATAAGAATTATCGTTGTTTTTAAGTCCTAGGTTATCAACCAGATTGATTACTTTCGCATTTGAAATAGAATTAAAGTTGCTTATTCCATAATAGTTATCACTAAATGGATCATTATCAGTATGATTAAAATTTTTTTCAATACGATAAAAAGAAGGATCATCTTTATGGAGTTTATTGGTCAAAGCGGTTAAACGTTGAGTATAGTTAACATAATTGCTGTTTTTTTGATAAGAAATACTATCTAAACTCAGGACCAGATTGATACTAACTTCTAAACCAACTAAGGTATAGAAAAACAGACAAGCGTATTTTTTGTTTATAAAAATAAATAGTAAGAGACTGCATATAATAAAGGCTGCAGAGATCATTACTTTAGTTGAATTTAAGAATGCTACATGTTTTAAATTCAACACCCAGAAAGCGATTAAGACGATAGCCAAGATAAGACAAGTAATAAGTTGTAGTTTGGTGAGGGATGTCTGTTTGCTTAGTAAATTAATAGCTAAATTTATTGCTAAAAATATAAAAGCAAAGCTAGCCCGCGCTGGATACCACACAGGAAACTGTCCCATGTGCCAAATTAGAACCAGCGGATTGAATGAAAGAGAAATAAATAAGAAAATCAGCAAAAGTCCATTAGCAATTCTTGCTCTTGGAGTGAATTTATTACTCATGAAATAAAGAAAGGTTAGGAAAAGAAAGCTGATGGCAAAGTAAACATTCGGCCAGCCGTCAGACATCTCATGAAAGCTAAAACTGCCTGTCACAAACTTATTGAAAACATTCCAGGGCATTAACTGCCAATTTAAATTCCATTGCGTGTTTGAATGGGTTTTGCCAGCTAATAATTCAATAAAAGTCGACAGAAGTAAAAAGGCGTCAAGAGCAGTTGCTAAGATGCTTGCACCAAAATAAGTCTTGAGATACGTTGCTTTGAAGTGATTGATAAAGACCTGCCCAAGAAAATATAAAAAGCCAAATAAAAGGGCCATATATCCAGTATAAAAATTAGTAAACCACAATAAGAAGGTTATTAGACAGAGGTATTTAAAATTATTTTGATCACCAAAAATTCTATTTATCGCATCAATTAATAGTGGCAATAAAATTAAGCTATCAAGCCACATTAAGTTAAGATTATAACAAATGGTATATCCACTAAGCGCAAATGCTAGACTTGCTGCTAATGCATAAATTTTGCTTTCATTGATAAAGCTTTTTTGCCATAAATAATAAGATGTAAGGCCAATAAGTCCTAATTTGAGACTGATTATAATTAAAATGCCTTGTGGTAAAAGATTATTTGGGATTAAAAAAAGAAGTAAGTTGAGCGGACTTGTCAGATAATATGCGCTTGTTGCAATAAAGCTGCCACCTAAGCCCTGATTGAAGTTATAAATTAGGGATAGAGGATTTTTGAATAAGTTATTTTTAAAGAATGAGAGAAAATCCACATATTGTTGACCTAAGTCCACGGTTAGAATGTTCATTTTTCGACAAACAAAATAAATGAAGAAGATAAGCGTTGGGATAATAAAGGCTAAAAAGTATAATAGATAGTCATTCTTTTTTTCTTTAGTTAAATGCATGTGAGATTCCTATTTTTAAAGATTAATGTAAATGTCTTAAATTCTGTCAACAAAAATAGTATTTAGAGCACTTTTTTGCTAAAATCTATTCTAGTCTAGAGAGGTTTTAAATTTGAAATTTTTTAAGCGAAATAAAAAACAAAATTCAAATAAAATAGCAGCATCGACACCACTTAGAATGAATATCATCCTTGGTATCATTTTAGTTTTATTCTTGTTGTTAATTGGCCAATTAGTTTATTTACAACTGGGATATGGTAGTCGTTTTCAAGCTGAAGTCCAAAAAACAGATTCTACAGTGGTTTCTAATAGTGTACCACGTGGAGTTATGTACGATTCAAAAGGACGTGTTTTAGTCGGAAATAAAGCTAATAACGCTATTACTTATACCAAATCGAGCAGTACGACAACTAAGCAAATTTACGCTATTTCTAATAAATTGAGTCATTATATTTCTCTCAATGATGAAAAACCTACCAAACAGCAGCTTTATGAATATTATCTAGCAAATGATACTAATAATAAAAAAATAAATGCTGCTTTACCAAAATCGCAGAAATATAATTCTCACGGCGATGCCTTGGATAATGCGACAGTTTATCGTAATGAACTAGCAGAAGTCGCCAGAAGAGCTCCTAGTTTTACTAAGAGAGAAAAGACAGCTGCCTTAATCTTTAATAAGATTTCTGGTGCTTATACTTTATCGACGATTTACATTAAAAATAAAAATTTAACAGTAAAAGAATTAGCTGATGTGGGTGAACACTTATCACAGCTTCCTGGTGTAGGGATTGGAACAGATTGGTCACGAACTTATCCAAATGGTAAGTCAATTCAAAGTATCATTGGTTCCGTATCTTCAGAAAAAGCAGGACTTCCTAGTGAGAACTTGCAATACTATTTAACGCAAGGTTATTCACGTAATGATCGAGTAGGTACTTCATATCTTGAAGAAAAGTATGAACCTCTTTTAAAGGGAACAAAATCTCAATCCGAAGTTACTGAAAAAGGTAATGATCACATTCAACAGACTAAGACTGTTTATAAAGGCGAAAGTGGAGCTAGCCTCATTTTAACGATTAATTCAAAGTATCAATCCGAAGTTGAAGATGCATTAAAGAAAGTATATGCCTCAGCTCAAGGAGCTGGCGCAACGAAATATTCAAACGGAGCTTACGCAGTAGCTATGGATCCAAATACTGGAGCTCTTTTAGCAGTTGCTGGAATTAATCATAATGCTAAAACTGGCAAAAATACTGATGACGCCTTGGGGGTAATCAACCAATCATTTGTTATGGGATCAGCTGTAAAAGGGGCCACTGTTGCAGGTGGTTTGATGAACAATGTTATCACGCCAACTAATAACACCTTGCCCGATACTCCAATTTATTTACCAGGCTCTCCAGTTAAAAAATCAGTTTATCCAATTGGTACTTTTAGCTCTTTAGATGCTCCGACAGCTCTAGAAGTTTCTTCAAATATCTACATGATGCACTTAGCGATGAAATGGGTAGGAGCCAAATATGAACCTCATACTTTTATTTCAATGCCTAAAAATTCATTTGATATTTTGAGAAGAAACTTTGCTATGTTTGGGTTAGGTCAAAAGACAGGAGTTGACTTACCAGGCGAAGTTTCTGGAATTAAGGGACGTTCATTTAACTCGGAAGGTCAGTTATTAACGGGGTCTGTGCTTGACTTAGCATACGGAAACTATGACGCTTATACTCCAATTCAATTAGTGCAATATGTGTCAACGATTGCTAATGGTGGATATCGTATGAAGCCATATCTTGTTCAATCTGTCGGTAAAACAAATGCTGAAGGCAATAAGGTATCAGTCTTATACAATACTAAGCCAACCGTACAAATGCGTATTCCTTGGACCCAAAATCAACTTGATGTGATTCACCAAGGTTTTTACCGCGTAGTTCACGGAACAAACGGATGGGGAACAGCTCACTTCTTGAATTCAGTTAAACCAGCAATTGCTGGTAAAACTGGTACTGCGGAAACCTTCTATTATAATCCAGATAAACCTGGTGACCCCCATGCTCCTGAAGTTATTAATGCAACTTTTATTGGTTATGCACCAGCAAATAAACCTAAGATTGCAGTTGCGGTTGTCTTCCCTGGATTAGATCCAAACTTAGAAGGAACATACACTCTGCAGGTAGCTAAGCAAATGTTTACAGACTACTTTGCATTAAATAAATAGAAAAAGACTGGCAAAAGTCTTGAAAAAATGGTATAGTTTAACAGTCAATATTAAAACAAATAGGTGGTGGAAAACATGGCAGAACATATTATCCTTGAATGCACCGAATGTGGCGATAGAAGTTATTTATCTGAAAAGAATAAGCGTAAGCATCCGGAACGTTTGGCTTTAAAGAAGTATTGCCCAGTAGAAAGAAAGGTAACACTTCACCGCGAAACTAAGTAATTAAAGGCAACAGGTTATCCTGTTGTTTTTTTGTATATGAATTTTTTAATGAACAAAATTGAATTTCGAAAAAGACAGCATAAAATTTTAAAGGATTTTAGTTTAACAAAGCAAAAAGCAATTCAAGATCAAAAACTTTGCACAAAATTTTTAAATAGTACTTGTTTAAAAAGAGCTCACAAAGTTGGTATCACAATTTCAATGCCTGAAGAAGTCGATACACAGCCGATAATTTATGCAATCAAGGCACTAGGTAAAAGTGTGTATATTCCAAGATGCTTATCTGAACACAAAATGGAATTTACTAAATTCTCAGATGTTCATCAGCTGACTCGAACAAAATTCGGTACTAGTGAAATTTGGAGTAAAGATGCTGAAGTTGATAATGATCTTGATTTAATAGTAGTACCATTATTAGCCTTTGAAATGGAAAAACATTACCGCTTAGGATTTGGCGGTGGTTATTATGATCGATTTTTGAAGAATTTTTCAGGGGAAACTATTTGCTTATTAAATGAAAAACAGGTATATCCTTCATCACTTTGGTCCATCGATGACTTTGATGTTCCAATTCAAAAATATATCTTAGCTAAGTAAAAGGGAGGTAAAACATGCAAACTAGAAAATCAACGATGCCTGTGCCTTATATGACTTTTGCAATTTTGATAGTTTTATTAATTGTATTCTTAGTTGAAACATTTACTGGTGGTTCAACTAATCCAGCAGTTTTGATTAAACTAGGTGCAATGAATAATATGATGGTTGCAGCTTATGATCAATTTTGGCGTTTGTTTACTGCACAATTTTTACATATTGGCTGGCTACATCTAGCTTCTAACGCAGTTATGATTTATTATATTGGTCAATATCTTGAACCAATTATTGGTTCTTGGCGCTTTTTATTTATCTACCTTTTATCTGGCGTTGGTGGCAATATGCTTAGCTTTGCTTTAGGAAGTGATTCTAGTATCGCTGCAGGCGCTTCTACAGCTTTATTTGGATTGTTTGGTGCAGTTATTGCTATATACTTAAAAAACAAGAATATCCCCTTAATATACGGTCTGGGAAGACAAGCCTTAGCTTTGGCTGTAATTAATTTAGTCTTAGATCTTTTTATGAAAGATATTGATATTTTAGGCCATATTGGTGGACTAGCTGCTGGCTTTTTCTTGAGTATTGTTATCGGTAATGATAATTTGGCTAAGTATCATTCAAAAATTCGAGTCTTAGCAGCTGTAGTCTTAATTCTTTATAGTGTTTGGAGTTTGCGTCAAGGAATGGTGATTACACGCTAATGAAAAGCTTATATGATGTTCAGCAAATGTTGGAAAAGTTCAATATTCTAGTTTATGTAGGAAAAAGAAAATGGGATATTGAATTAATGGGAATTGAGCTAGATAATTTACATCATGCTGGTGTAATTAGCGAAAAAGAATATATGTCTGCAAAGTTAATTTTGCATCACGAACATGAAATTGAAGAGCAAAAAGAAGCTAGCGCAAAAAAGTAAGATGGATTATGATAGATGATAGACAAAAACAATTAAGGAGTTTTCCTATAAAATGAACAATATATTTTGGATTATCAACGTCATTTTAATCATCATTATTTTAAGTTTTGGACTGAACTGGTTATGGCTTAAGATCCAAGCTAAAAGAGTTGGTGGTAAACTAACGCAAGCACAATTTGAAGAAGGTAAAAGAAAAGCTCAAATTGTCGATGTTAGAGAAAAAGCTGCTTTTAAAAAGAGTCATATTTTAGGTGCTAGAGATATCCCGATGACGATGTTTAAGTACCAATATCAAGAAATTAGACCAGATTTACCTGTTTATTTATACTCTGACTCTCAAGTTTTAACTTTAAGAGCAGCAAGATTCTTGAAAAAACATGGCTACAAAAAAGTTTATTGGCTTGAAGATGACTTTGATCAATGGAAAGGCCAGACTAAATCTTCTAAATATTAGTCAAAATAAAAACGACTTAGGTGCATTAATGCATTTAAGCCGTTTTTTGATTAGCCTTGGTGAGCTGAAAAGCTCTTACGATTAGCTTTTATACGATTTTCTTCGATTCTGTTAGCTTCTTTTTCTTCTGGCTCTACAACTTTTTTCTTGTAAGTAAATAAGCCTGCAGCTAAAGCACCTACAGTTGCTACAACACCGGTAACAACACCTGCACCAAATCTTTTTGCCATAATAAAGCCTCCTTGTATTATCTGTTATTTAAATTTTATCAGTAAACCTTGCTGAAATAAAGAAAATAAGAGTGTCTAAAGATATATTTTTCGTAGAAAAACCTGATCTGATAAAATAGATGTGAGTTTTGATGAAGGAATTAAATATGAAAAAAATAATAGTAATTGTCGGACCTACTGGAATTGGTAAGACTGATTTAGCCTTAAATCTAGCTGAAAAAATGAATGGAGAAATCGTCTCTGGTGATTCTATGCAGATTTATCAAGAAGTCAGTGTCGGAACCGCCAAGCCGACTAAGTCAGAATTAATAAGAGTTAAGCATTATCTGGTAAATGAAAAGTCAGTTTTTGATGAATATTCAGTTAAAGACTTTGTAGCCCAAGCAAATAAAGCAATCGATCAAATTACTGTAGACGATAAAATCCCTTTTATTGTTGGGGGAACGGGCTTTTATATTAATGCTTTGATTAATAAGATGCAGCTTGGTGAACCAGGAGAATATAAAACAAGTGTTGATCCCAAATGGGAGAAATATCTAAGTCAAAATGGACCTCAAAAATTATGGGACGTATTAAATAAAGAAGATCCGGAAGCTGCTAGCAAGATTGAACCAAATAATAGTCGTAGAACGCTGCGGGCTTTGACGGTAATTGATCGAACCGGCAAGCTTTTCAGCCAGCAGCAAAAACAAATTCTTCCACGTTATGATGCTTTAATTATTGGATTAAACAGCGATCGAGAGCTGGTTTATCAAAGAATCAATCAAAGAGTCGATAAGATGATGAACTTAGGGATTTTAGATGAAGCTAAGTTTATTTTTGATAATCGAAAAAAAGAGCATCAAGTAATTCAAGCAATCGGTTATAAAGAATTCTTTCCATACTTTTTAGGTGAAAAGAGCTTAGATGAGTGTGTAGATAAATTAAAGCAAGCGTCAAGAAAATATGCCAAGCGTCAGTTAACGTATTTTAAGCACCAACTACCAGTTAATTGGGTTGATCCATTGAAAGATTCAAATTATCAACAAGAAGTAGAAGAGATGATTAAAACATTTTTAAATAATAATTGATTCAAGGAGTAGTATTCATTATTTAAATTTAAAATTTTTGAAAAAATATAGTTTTTGTAATTGACGATACCAATCT
>NZ_CANBCP010000045.1 GCF_947367085.1 uncultured Lactobacillus sp.
TGACCATTATCTTGAACTTCCAAATAGCCACCGAGTTCAGTTTTATTTTCTAAGAAAAATTTTTTTGCGTGAATGTAATAAGTCATAGTTTCTTCTTTCTTTCCACACTAGTTGGTATAGACCTTTATACAAAAATAATATAAGAGAAAGCGCTTAATGTCAAATCTGAAAAGACAAGAAGCCACCTTTTTCGTTATAATGAAGAAAATAAGTTAAAATGAATTAACTAGTTTTTATATTGTTTTATTAAATAGAGAAATTATTATGACAGAAAATACAAATACTCAACAAACACATCATTTAAATCGTTTAATTAAGGTTGCTAAAGGCACACGCTTTTATGAATTAGAGTTTGCGAGTGGTGAAAAGGCACGACTTTTTATCGTGACTGATGGTATTTTTCGACTTGTAGTGGATCCAAATGGACTCTTTGAACCACTTAATCCGGAATTAACTATTCCACTTTCTAATTTTAGCTTGGATGCCTTTGAACAATCCCGACTTTTGATTACTGACGAAACTTTCACAGTTAAAAGTGGTCAATATTCAATTCGTCTGCAGCGTTATCCAGCAATCTTTAGTATTTTTGATGATTCTTTACATCGCTACCGCATGATGCAAAAGGCTCCTCTTGAATTAGGAGCTGGTCATAGCAGTGAAATTTTAGTCCAAAATAAAAATGAATTTTACTATGGTGGCGGCATGCAAAATGGCCGTTTCAGTCACAAAGGTCATGAAATTGAAATTAAAAATACCAATTTAACTGGTCCAGGCGCAGTTGCTTCTCCTATCAGCTTCTTTTGGTCTAATGCTGGTTTTGGTGAATTACGTAACACTTGGCAAAACGGTAATTATGACTTCGGTAGTAAAGATCCATCAACTGCAATAATTAGTCATGAAAGCTCCGTCTTTGACAACTTTTATTTAATCGGTGATTCACCGGCAGCTATTATTCGCCAATACTATAAATTAACTGGCCAACCCTTATTTTTGCCAAAATATGCTTTAGGACTCGGTTATATGGCTGACTTCACTAATACTGTTTGGCAAGAAGCTGATGCTCAAAACTCCAGTGCTATCAAATTTGAAGATGGAAATAGCTATTCGATTACTCACGACAGCGATAATGTTTATGCCAAGGCCTCTTTCAATGGGGAGGAAAAATACCAATTCTCAGCTAGAGCAATGATCGAGCGTTTTAACAAAAATCATTTTCCACTTAGCTGGATGGTTCCTAACTTTAATAGTGACAAAGTTCTATCACCGGTGTCCGTTGAAAATTTAGCAAACTTTGCGGATGAACAAAAAGTAAAACTTGGCTTTTATGGACCACTGCCAGAAAATGCCCCAGCTAACTTCTTAGTTAATAAAAAAGATCCTGCAAACAGCGGCAATAGCAAAATTATTAAAAACATTGCCGCAAATAGCGATACCCTTGTTAATAAAAATGAAAATATGCGGCCATGGACCACTGCTTTTAACGGCTGGAGCGCAATTCAGACTTTGAGTGCAACTGCAATTAGCAATGTTGGCGCTGAATGGGATGAACTTGCAAGCCAAGTAGCCAGTTTTTTGGGATTATCTTTATCAGGTCAAGTAAATCTTGGCAGTAGCGTTGACGGTCTTGAAGGCGGCGGCAATGCTCAAGTTAATGTCCGTGATTTTCAATGGAAGTCCTTTACACCATTACTATTTTCAATAGATGGCTTTGGAGCTGCTCAAAAGACGCCTTTTGCCTTTAATTCAAAAATCAGCCGCATTAACCGTGCTTATTTAGAATTAAGAAAGCAGCTTACTGCTTATCTTTATAACCTTACTGCCCAAGCTCAAAAAGGTGAGCCAATTATTCGACCACTGTTTTTAGCCTTTCCTCATGAAAAAGTGAACTACACTGAGCAAGTTCACCACGAATTTATGCTTGGCGATAGTATTTTAGTAGCTCCAATTATCAATGGTCGTGAAGATCAAAAAGGTAACTCAATTAAAGACAATCTTTACTTACCTGACCATAGAACTATCTGGATTGACCTCTTCACCGGTCAAAAACTAATCGGCGGCCGCGTTTATGACCGCTTGCATTATCCACTTTGGCACTTACCAGTCTATGTAAGAAGCGGCAGTATTATTGAAAAAGGCTTACGTAAAGCCGACATTTTCCCACAAGGAAAAACAAGTGCCATCTTATATAGTGATGATGGTCAAAGCAATGAATATGAAAATGGAAAGTTTGCAACTACTAAGATCAGTTCGAGCTTAGATGACGGCAAGTTGGCAATTGTAGTCGAACCAACATCTGGCAATTTTGAAGGTCTCGAAAATGAACAAGCTACAGTTTTAAACATTATGGCTGATCAATATCCAGGCAAATTGACGCTTAAGATCAATGACCAAGTTTCACCGCTAGCAGAATTTGGCAGTCAGGATGAATTCAACCAAGCTGAAGCTGGATTTTTCTTTAACCAGGACTTCATGCCAGCTAAGCAATTCGGTCAATTCACAGGTCAGCTTCAACCAGCTTTACAAATCAAATTACCTAAGGCTGAAATTCATTCTAACAAGTATGAGATCTTAGTTGAAAACTATCATTATTGTGATCAAATTGCTAAGCATTCAATCACAGATTCCGCAATTAGCTCTCCACGCAGTGCGGCAATCTCAGCCGATCGTTTAACTTCAAGAAGTATTACGATTAACTGGACTAATCCAAACGCTTACGCTGGTCGCAATATTAAAGCTGATATTGAAGTAAATGGATTAATTCATACAAACATTGATAGCAATAGCTTCACTTTCCATGAATTATCGCCGAATACACGTTATCGCTTTAGAATTCGAAATAAAATTGGTAACAAAGTATCTGACTGGTCTGAATACTTCGGCACTAAGACTAAGCGCGATCAAATGGATTATGCAATCAACAATATCCACGTAACTAGTTCGCTTAAAAGTGATGCCTTAATGCCAGTTCAAAACTTGGTTGATCATACTTTGGCATCTGAGTGGCTAACTAAAGAAGAATTTTCTAAAGATAAAGAACTTGTCTTAACTTTCAACTTTGATCAAGCTTATAAGTTAAGCAGAATGGTCTATGTTCCTCGATCTCGAGATCGCAAAGGCCATATCTTAAGAGCCCAAATTGCTATTTCTCAAGATGGTGAAAATTACAGTGACTATTCTGACAGCTATAACTGGCCTAATGATGCTAAAAATAAAGTTATTGGCTTACGCGATGTGGTTGCCAAGTCAATCAAGTTAAAGATCCTAGCAAGTAGTGATAATTTAGCTTCAGCTAAGGAAATTTTATTCTTTATCGCTAAAGACTAATAAAAATTAAGTAAAGTAAAATAAAACAAAATGAGATAGCAAGTTAGTTCAAACCTACTATCTCATTTTTTGTTCAAGTTATAACTCTAAGCTGCAATTTTTAGATGTTCTAACCATTCAATGCTCAAGTTAAACCAGTGAGCTACGTGTGGATTTAATTGCCATGCACGATTCTTAGTAACTAAATCAGGCAAGCCCAAAGAATAACCGTGACCACCACGGTCAAATAAATGTGCTTCAAATGGTACATTGTTTTTTCTAAGTGCCATTAAATATTCCAAAGAATTATCAATCAGCACAGTTGGATCGTCATCAGTTTGAAAGATAAAAGTTGGTGGCGTCTGTTTAGTAACACCTTTAGCCGTATCAAGTAATTCTGGCTCAACTGGCAGTTTTTCTTTATCGGCTTCATCTAAGCTAAAACCAATCTTAGTAATATCAATTAAAGGATACCCTAAAATAGTTGCATTTGGCGTAACTTCATCATGAGTAAAGTTATATTCTTTTTGCCATTTAGAACTTTCTGCCATTACATTCATGGCACTGACTACGTGTCCTCCCGCAGAAAAGCCAATTGTCACAATCTTATTGGGATCAATCCCTAAACGCTCACTGTTATCTCTAAAATACTTCAAAGCAGTCAAGCCAGACAGAGCAGCGTCTGGATAAATTTTACCTGGATCAGTAGTTAAGTTATAGCTAACTACTGCCGTATCAAAACCGCGGCTTGCATAAGATAAAGCAACTGGTTCACCTTCGCGTAAAGCTAAATGATCAAAACTGCCACCTGGGAAAACTAACATTAGTGGTCGCTTTTGCATTACTAAATTAGGATTATCTTGCAAACCATAATAAGTTAATTTGAATTCTCGATTATTGAAATTTTTTAAAGTTAAATGACGTACATCCATTCTCTCAACTCCCTAATTCTTTAATGTATGTATTTATTTTTTAGGTTGATCATGAGCCAAGCTACGAGTCAAAAAAATCGTAGTAAGTGGAATTGTTAATAATACACCGATAAAGGAGTACATAATGATCAAACATTCCCCTACGAAGAGTTTATCATTTAATACTTCAAAAAGTGAATAATGTAACCTCATATACCAAATAAATAGTGGTAAAAAGCTCCCAAAAAACCCAAATAAGATCGTGTTCATAGCTGTTCCTAAAATATCGCTCCCCATCTGAAGAGCATTTTTTTCAAGCTGCTTTTTGGTAATCAAAGGATCATGATGCTTTAATTCAAGTAGTCCTGCTGTCATTGCCACACTAGCTTCAGCAATTGCCCCAAGCGTTGAAAAAATCGCAACAACGATTGCAATCTGAGGAAAGCTAATCCCCGCAGCTAATGATAATCCCACTAGTTCTTCTCCAGCCTGATCGCCAAAGCCGCCTGTTTGAGCAAAAAATTGAATGGCAACAATTAGACAAATCACAATTAAGCTCACCACAAGAGCTGTCAGAAACGAGTTCTTCGCCACCGTATAATCATGAGTTCCTAAATAAATAATTGTCAGTAACTTCAATGGAATAAACACTAAAGCTACGCCAATAATATTTACTCCCCAAGAAATTAATAAGGCAACCAAAATGACCAGGCAAGCATTAATAACCACACTCAGATAAGACTTTAGCCCAGTTTTGCCACCAACTATTATCATCAAAACTAGCAATAAAAGAAGCAGCGCTGTCAATGTATTCATCTTATTGCCCCACTTTCTTTAAGCTAAATTTTTCTAAAAAGACACTACTTGCTAAAGTCGCAAAAATCACGGTTAAGACAATCCCAACTGCTGAAATCAAGCTTTGAATCACTCCTAAAGATAGTGCAAATTGGAAAGTATAAACCAAAGTATTGTTATCTCTTAAATATAAAATTGTCATCGGTAATGCTTCAGCCATAAAGATCAAAACTAACACATTAATCAAGGGCCCCATAATTTCTTGCCCTAAAGTGCGACCACTTAGAAAAAGTTCTTTAAAAGTCAAATCCTTGCGGTGATGGCATAAAGCATACAGACTTGAAACAATATCAGTTGCTTCGTCCATAACTGCTCCTAAGACACCCAATAAAGTCTGAGCTAAAAACAGTGACCGTGGATCTTGCGTGGCGTAATCGACGGCTTCATATTTAATGCCACTTTCATGAGTTAGACGCATGATTAAGTAACAAATACCAAATGAGACAAAGACGCCGACTAGCGTTGCTAACGCCGTGATGAGCATCTTTTTATTAAGACCTTGGACAATTATAAGTGAAATTATTGTAAATAAAACGACTGCAGCTCCATAAATAGCGAATATTTGAGTACCATTTTCAGCGATATCGAGCCGAATTACAAAGTAAAAGATCAAAGAATTCAATATCATTGAAAAAGTTAACAGAATTGAATGTTTACCGCTGATATAAATCAATAAGCTTAAAACAAGTGCAATACTAAAAACAACCACCCAATCTCTTTTTGGACTCATAATCTTGGGCTTATTTTTAATAAAAGTCACAATCAATCTTTGGTGAGGATAGTATTTCTGAGTCATTGCTTGCGATGGAGAATATGAATTTTTCACTACGTATATTTTTGATTTATGCTTACCCGATAAAATCTTGATATGCAGTGTTTGCTCACGCACTTCGTCTTTATTTTCATAACTATCTTGGGTCTTGTTCACTAATACATCTTTTATGTGGCTATCTTGAACTTGTCCTATCGGATTAGGAGAAAAAGATGTTGAAAAATATACCCAAATAGACAAGATGATTCCTATTGCCAAAACTATTAAGCTAGCAATAGTTTTATTTTTTAAATGCACTGTCTAGGCCCTTCTTTTAAAAAGTATATGTTACTATAGTAGCATCAAAATATTAAATTTAACTTAAGTATAGGGATGTTTTTATGGAATTAATGATCTCAACTTTCACCCTAGCAATTGCTTCAGCTTTAAGCATCATCATTGCCCAAGCCTTAAATCGGATTTCTGTTAACTACGTCAGTATGGCTGTCGGCGTGATTATCGCTTTGATTCCGTTTTTGAATAAGCAAGTGGCAGCCTTTGATTCTGAAATATTCATGGAACTGATTGTAGCTCCTTTGCTCTTTTTTGAAGGTCAAAAAACCCCTTTTCATAATGTTCGTAGCAATCTTAAAAAAATCATCAGTATTACCGTAGTGATGATTATCTTAGTTTTACTTGCGGCCGGCTTTGGTGCCAGTTGGGTAGGACAAGTCAGTTTACCGGTTGCTTTTATCATCGCAAGTATCAGTACTCCCACTGATGCTACAGCAACAAGTGCAGTAACATCTGGTCTAAAAATTCCTAGACGTGTTAATGCTTCACTAAAAGCCGAATCTTTATTTAACGACGCTTCGGGTATTATCTTATTAAATATGGCCATTTTATGGTTTACTAATGGCTATATAAATTACGGTCAAACTATTGGTGACTTCATTTATTCTTCAATTGGTGGAGCGGTTTTAGGCTTACTTTTAGGTTGGGGAATTATTACTTTTCGCCAGCTTTTAATGCGCTCAAGTTTCAATTCTCTAAATGCCCAAAATTTACTTTATATCCTAACTCCCTTAGTAATTTACGCTTTAGCTGAAGAACTAAATCTATCCGGGATTATCGCCGTCGTTGTTGCTGGACTCTTACACAATGCAGAATCTCAACAAAGCATTCTGCTTAATTCTCGCCAAATTCACATGGGAAAAGATCTACAATCATTAATTTCTGAAGTTTTTAACAGTATGGTCTTTGTAATTTTAGGTATTTTGATGGTGAGAATTTCTCGTAACCGATTGGGAAATCACTTTGCATGGCAGTGGATTTTAGTCGGCATCACAATCTATCTTGCCAATGTTATCGTGCGTTTTCTTTATAGTTTGATTGCTCTAAGATATGATCGTCATGAAGCGATTGTTTTTGCTTTAGGCGGGGTACATGGCGCCGTTACTTTGTCACTAGCCTTGACTTTATCAGGTACTTTTTTAGGGAATGACAACTACAATTTAATTATCATGTCAGAAGCGGTATTAATTTTACTCAGTATGATTGTACCAACAATTATTTTTCAATTCATTTTACCCCATCAAATTACTAACCAAGATGCTCTGCAAACAATTGAGCGGATTCGAGGTGAAATGGTCAAATCTGCCATCAAAGAAATTCACCACATGTACTTACCAAAGCGCGTTAAAAAATATGTAATCTATATGCTTTTAATGCAAAAGCAAGCCATCCCACTAAGAGAATCTCTTCGCACGCTTCTTAAAACTATTAATTATCCTGAATTTTCTTCACAAGAGCAGTATTTATATCGACAAGCATTCTATCGAGCTTTTGCGATAGAACGTGAATACTTAGAAATGATTGGTCAAAAAGAAGCACACTATCGTAGATACATCTTATCGCTGTACAACGATGTACTTCTAGCCGAATCACTAATCATTGAACCTGAAGAAAACGACGACTAAAAAAGACAATCCGTCTCTGGATTGTCTTTTATTTATTAAGAAATCTATCCCACCAATGTTTTTTCTTAGTTGGTATCTGCATATCAGCTAAAGTACGGTGAATATTTTGTTGTGCCTTTTTTTCTTGATTTTTTCGAGCCTTACTCAAAATTTCCTGATGCATCTGGTGACTAGACTTCTTTTTGTCGGCTGCAATTTCTTGAGCTAACTTTTCTTTTTTCTGCTCTTTAGTCATAACGACTTCATCAGATGTATCTACAACACCAGAAATATCTGGCATCGCTTCAATTTTGGCATCAACTTTTTTATCTTTAGGTTCATTTAATTGATGAGCATTATCAATCAACTTTTTATTTTGAGCTTCAATGCGGGTAATTTGTTCTTGAAGCTGAGCAATTGCTTGATTTTGACTAGCAATTGTGTGTTGCAACATGTTGAGTAAGTTAACTACCTGGGATGCATTAATTACTGCTTCGTCTTTTTCTAGTTTATCAGGTTCAATTAACTTATCTTCTTTTTGATCGCTAATCGCAAAGATTCTTTGTGCCGCTTGCGTCAAAGTTAAATTTTCTTTTTTAAAGATACTCCGAAAATCCCTAAGGTCTTTAATATCCTTATCGGAATAAAGCCGCGCTTTTTGCTTATTGCGCTGATAATAATTTTTATTAGCTGTAACTTTTTCAACGATTGAGGAATATTTTCTTAAAGTAGCAACACTAATATCCAACTTTTCGGCAGCTTGAGTGCTTGAAGCCAATTCTTCAAAATCGTGTTCCGCCATCTTCTATACTCCTAACAGCTTAATCGTGTTTATGAAGCAATGTCTTTTTATGATCATAACGCTCCATACCGAACTCAATTAACTTAGTAATCAAATCAGTATAAGGAATACCAACTTCTTCAAACAACTTAGGATACATACTGATATTAGTAAATCCTGGCAACGCATTAACTTCAGTTAATACAACTTCTTGATCTTCATCTCTAAGCATTGAGTCAATTCTAGCTAAACCAGAGCATTCAGTTGCTTGGTAAACTTTTAAGGCATTTGAGCGAACCTTCTCAACAATACCTTCTGGTAAGTCTGCAGGAATTTGAAGTGTGGAAGTTGAATCAGCTGCATATTTGTTTTCATAAGTATAGAATGAGCCTTTTGCATTAGTAATTTGTCCTACGCCTGCTACGATTGGCTTATCATTACCTAACACTGCAGTTTCAACTTCAGAGCCGTGAACTGTTTCTTCAACTAAAACTTTGTCATCATACTTGAAGGCTTCTTTTAGGGCTTTTTTATATTCATCTGCATTAGTTACGTGGCTAACACCTACAGAAGAACCTTGATTTGAAGGCTTAACAAATAAATCAGTCCCTAATTTTTTAGCAACATAATCATAGTTAAGCTTGTCATTGTTCTTATCGTCATATTCAAAACGTTTAATTGAGATCCAATCAGCAACTAAGACTCCTGCTCTTTGAGCTAAGATCTTGGTCATTTCTTTATCCATAGTAACTGCGGCAGCTAAAACGTCATCACCAACAAATGGTTTGTCTAAGATTCTAAATAGTCCTTGCAAACATCCATCTTCACCTAAATTACCATGAACAATTGGGAAGAAGACATCAATTTCTGGGCGGTCCTTTAATTCGATAATATTAGAGATATTAGCGACTTTATGTGGATTGGTTACAGTTAACTTAGGGTTGTTTAAAACCTTGCGAGAGTCCTCGTCACTTGCCAAATAGCCATCATTAGTAATCCACATTGGATAAACATCAAATTTATTAGTATCAATTGCGTTATAAATGTTGTGAGCTGACATAATTGAAACTTCATATTCTGATGAATTTCCACCAAAAATCAAACCCACGCTAATTTTCTTTGTCATAATTTTATCTCCTTTTAGTCCTCGAATCTTTATTATAAACAAAGCCAGATACTATGGGGCAAATTTTGTAAAATTTTTGTAAAAAACTAAGTAATATCTCTAAAATTTCTGTCTAAGTTTGGCTATAATAGAAACAATGAAAAGGGAGGGAATTCCATGCGTTTTCACCGACAAATTAATACACTCGTTGCAAGTTTAACGCTGATAATGCCTTTAAGTTTTACAGCTAGCCAGATTAAGGCTGCTACTTTTACTAGTGCAGAAATTAGTCAAGTCAAGCAAATTCAAAATGAATATGCGGCCCTGCCTAAATTAGCCTATAGTCAGGCCAACTTATATAGTGTAGCACCTCATTTGACTGATCCATTCTCAGTTGGGAAATTAAGTGACAACTATATTAATAGTCAGCTCGCATACATCAATTACTATCGCCGCCTATTTGGTTTGATGTCGATCAGTGCTAACGCTACAGATAATGATAATGCTCAAATAACAGCTAGTGTGATGGCTGCAATTAAGGCTAATCCTTTCGTTAACCAGCATGGATTGCCTAGCGAAAGTCGACCAAACTTCATTAGTGATATGTATTGGACAATTGCCAAGAATGTATCAGCCAGTGCCAACTTAAACTTCAACGTCTCTAATCAATCAGCAGGTGATGTAATCACAGACTTGTTGACAGACCGCTATAACTTAGATGGTACAGATACTGGTCACCGTGCTTGGCTATTATCTACCCGTCTAACTACCACTGGTATCGGTGCTGCATACGGTGCTAATGGCTATCGCTATTCTGTTCAACAAGTAGCTTATCCAAGTGATAGCTTTAAAGCGGCAAGCAAAGCTAGTGTAACTTATCCAAGTAGCGGTGTTTTCCCAATTGAATTATTACAAGGCGGAAATGTAGCTTGGTCAATTTATCTATCAGATCAAATAATCACCTCTACCCCACAAATTACGATCACTGATTTAGATACTGGACAAAAAGTAAATGCGACTAACGTTCGTAACTATTCGGGTAAAGGATATGGTAATTTTGCCAGTGTAATCACTTACTCACCAGCTAACTTGAATTTAGTTTCTGGTCACCAATACATGGTTGATATTTCGGGTATCACTAATTACACCTTTAAATTATTTAACGAAATAGCGTCAAATCAAGTAGCACTTCAAACAGAAAAAAAGCACACTACTCCTGCGACGCACAAAGTAACTAGCAGTACTGATATCGCCACTACTACCAATTCACAGGCAAGCGATGAAACCAAAGACGTCAAAATAAAATCAGCCCTTCTTTTACAAGCTGAAAAATTACGTGATTCGCTTAAAGCTAACCGCGCATCAAATCCATTATTATTCGGTCGTTCATATCAAGATGGACATTCTTATTATAATTTAGGTCCAGATCAATGGTTTAAGACCTTTTATGTAGTCGAAAATCCCGAATTAAATGCTGGTGTAATTGACGTCAGTGAAACTTCAGTTGACACCAATATTTATTCTAGCCCCTACCGTAGATTGCAAAAGCCAGCTATTTCTAAGGTAGCCAAAGGACAAAGTTACGCATACGGTCAGACTATTACCATCGGTAAAGATCGTTGGTATTACTTAGGACCAAACAAGTGGATTCACCAACAAATTAGTAAAAGAACAATTCATAAGTACTAATTCCATACGCACATTGTGATCTAATAAACAATTATATTATTATGGAATATTTGTAATTTTTTGCTTGATTTTGATAGGCAAGACTGCAAAAATATGTACAGAGAAATGGTAAAGGATACGAGCACACAAACCCTTGATTTTGTGTGTTTTTACAATTATTTTATACCCTAACTACTTTATACTTACTTGAATACAATTAAGATTATCCAATCCGGTGCCATTTCTACAAAAAAAGCCCTAGTTTTCGAACAAAGGGCTCTTTTTGTGCACTATTTAATTTGTTATTCATTAGAAGTAAGCTGCCAAACGATTGTACTAATTATAAATACTCCGGCCCCAATAATTACAAGTTCCAAAAAGATTCCACTAGCAATTTCTAGGAAATAACCGATATTTAAAATCAGTCCTTCAACATTGAAAATTAGTGGAACTAGCGCAAAGAGTGCAAAAATAACAATTAATAATCCACCAGTCCACATTCCTGCTGATGTCACTAAATGAATCAGCCGTTTAGTAGGCAGCAAATCATGCATCTCACGTAAAATCGAATAGCCAGCTAATAAGCACATGACAATTACTACGATATTTATTACTAAAAATAAAGTTTCAACATTTGCAGCTAAAGTTGTCTGGGCTAACTCAAATCCAGTAATCACCGAATAGATGCCACTTTGATTATATTTTTTTAATTTATTTTGAACAGACTTAGCTTCTGTTGAAGAATTATCATCAATTTTTGTTAAAATCACTTTTCTGATTTGCTTAGCTAAACTAGCATTCTCTGCTCTAAACCAATGGATTCCAAGAGTATAGTCAATCATTGCATCAGCAATTGGTTGAGTTTGAGTAACAGTCAATAAATTACTTACATTCCCCTGACGCTCAGCCCCAATAGTTTCTGCAAAATTATCAAAACGTTGGTTAACAAAACGTTCAGCTACAACACTATTACTTTCCTTAGCAATTTGATTTTTCATAAAGCCAGGATTCATAAAAGTGAATAAACTGAACGTCAAAGTTATAATCGTAAAAATTATAAAAGTTAAAGAACGTTTATAATGGGTAGTTTGGGCTTGGTCAAGGCGTCGTAATTCGCTGCGGGAGCCTTCCACCATATTTTATTGATCCTTTCTTTGCTCCTTTTCGTCAAACATTGTTTCAACTAGATCAAAGATTTTTTCCATTCTAAAGTTCTCAATAACCTTATGGCCTTCTTGCAAAGCTGTTTCAACTTTGGTAGTTGGTTGATCTAAAAATGTTGACATAAAGGTTTTAACCATTATATCAGAAATTTGCTCTGCACCTAAGCCCAAATCGTAACGTTTAAGATATAAACTGCCTCCGCCAGCAATAATATAGGTCAAACCAGTTTGTACTTGGCGGTTGCTGCCGAGTTCATCTTTTACGCCTTCTGTCTTGAGCCAATCATCTAACAATTGACCCCATTTTTCTAAAGAAGCATTGTCTTTAAGAATACTTTCCAATACTCTCGAAATCCCGTCATCCATAATTCCCATTTCAAGGATCAAATAAATGAATACTTTCATTCGAGCATACTCGCTAGTATTCTTGAGCTCATCTTGCGATAAAGCTTTCAAAATTGTTGTCATGAAATTAGACACAATCTCTATAATAAGCTTGTTTTTATGCGGATAGTAAGACTGTAACAATGATTTTGAGATTCCTGACTTATCAGCAATCATTTGCAATGAGACATTGTCCATTCCATCTTCGCGTAAAAGCAAGAATGTATTTTTTAAAATTGTTCTACGTCTTTGCATATTTTTTTGTCTTGCCATTTTTTAGGATCCCCTATTCTCTCGAAACACACTTATTATAACAGCATATTATGTGTTTGTATACTTATACGCATATTTAATCTTTTAATACCTTATCTAAAAAATTAAAATAATGCAAATATATGACTAGAAGTCTATCTTTTAAATTATAGCAATAAATTCCTTATTAGCACTACATTTATAC
>NZ_CANBCP010000046.1 GCF_947367085.1 uncultured Lactobacillus sp.
CAGAGTTTTTGTCTTTCTGCTCACTTTCGTCATATCATTGGTCTTTCATAGAAAGTTGTGGTTCTTATGAAATCCCTTCACTCAAATATTTTAAAACTGATGGATAGTATTATCAATAAAATTGCTGCTAATATTCATGCTTTCTCTGTTTCGGACCAAGCATTTACTCGTTGTCGCAAACTCAACGCCATTAATCTGATTAAACTAATTCTAAACATGGGAGCTGGCAGTCTGAATTCAGAAATCTTGCATGCTTTTCCTGATATAAATCTTAGAATGACAGCCTCAGCTTTTGAGCAACAGAAAGCTAAATTAAAACCTGCATGCTTTAAGGAAATTATGTTTGAACTTAGTCGAGCAAGCACTACACTGCAGTTGTTGGATGATAAGTACTTACTGGTAGCGATTGATGGCTCTGATTTTAATCAACCATTTAATCCTAAGTCCGAAAATATTTTTAATAATAATGAAGGCAAAATATATTGTCAGATTCATGTAAATGCTCTCTATGATGTCCTAAACAAGTTATATTTAGATTTGGTTATTCAACCTCATCAGAAGATGAATGAAGGTGAAGCCGCACTTACAATGCTAAAAAATCTAGACGAGCAAGAAAAAGAGTTTTTAGTTTTAATGGATCGTGGCTATAGCAGCTTTAATTTAATTGAGAATTGCAATCGGCTAAAGCATTGTCACTATGTTATACGAACGAAATCTGGGAAAGGCGCCATTAAAGAAATTGCCGCTATGTCAGAACAAGAATACGATATCGACCTTTCTTGCAAAGTAACTTCATTACATCGTTACTATATAACCCATAAAGATACGGAAAAATTTCTTCATTTGATTTTGCACAAAAGACATCACTATAAGGCCGTCCGCTCTAAAAACACCAGAGATCAACGCTGGGACTTTGAAGATTTATGCAATGTGAGGTTTCGGGTTTGTAAATTTAGAATTAATCCACCGGGTTTATCTGATGAATGGAAAGTACTTATCACTAATTTGAATCGAAATGAATATCCTCTTGCTAGAATGAAAGAGATCTATCATCTTCGCTGGGGAATAGAAACTTCTTTTAGAGAACTTAAATATGATTTAAGTGGCATACAATTCCATTCTAAAAAAGATCAATTTGTTTATATGGAGATGTATGCCCATTTTGCAATGTATAATGCCGTGAGTTTATCAGTAAATGCAAGTTCAAAACCATATTCTCAAGGAAAATATCAATATCAAATAGATTTTAAAATGGCCTGTTGTATTTGGCGCCAATATTTTAATTCAAGTGATAATTCTGATAAAGGCTTTACTCAGCTATTATTAAACATATCGTTTTATCTTACGCCAATTCGAGCAGGAAGAAAATATAAACGATATTTAAAAAATAAATTAGTGATTGATTTTCCTTATCGTCTAGCAGCTTAAGTTAATAGAGCCAACTATCTTCTTGATAGCTTATTTGTGCTACCAAAAAAGACATTTACCGAATAAAATAATTCGATAAATGTCTTGAAAAGCGTCGCTGAATTCGTCAATGTCTTAACTTAATGACATTGGGCTAATTGAAGCCTTGCTTTTTTGTTATTGGTTTTCTTGCGCATTATTTACTTGTGTATTTTCAGTATCTATATTTGAATTTGCATCATTTGCGTTAGGTGGATTGTTATTATTTTCAGAATTGGAAGAATTGTTGGTGATGTTTTGTTGATTATTATTACCAGCATTATTACCACCTTGGCCTGAACGAGCTTGTTGATCATTTGCGCGAACTTGTCGTTCATTATTAGATGATTCACGTGAATTTACATTGGTTCTTCTACCGTAGTATTCTTCACCTCGACGCGTATTTGAACCATCAGCTGTGGTAAATAAATCGCTCAGTTTATGCTTTTTAGAAATTGTCTTACCACTGTAAATTAATTGGTGACCATAGTCGTTACTTACGCCATTTTCATAGTCGTAGAACAATTGATAATCACTGTGAGTTGCTCCAATGCCGAATTCTGCAGATGCACGTGGAGCTGGTTTTAGACTATAAGCAGTAGTTTCTTTACCACTTAAATCTACATCTTCTCCATCAAAGTTAACTGTTCCTGGGAGGGTACCAGTTTTTTCTAGGACTTTAAACTTGTGTACAGAAGCCGGTCGATCGATTGTATTTTCAAGTTTGAACATTGAAGGATCTTCATCGTATAGAGCATTAGCAATCTGTGACCAAAGTGATAAGTTCGTTTCACTGGCATTTGATTCTAGGTTATAAGAGTGCCCATAGAAATTGTCATATCCTATCCAGCTAGAAATCGTAATTCCTGGAGTTGAGCCATTGAACCAAATATCTCGATAGTCGTTACTCGTACCGGTTTTTCCAATCAAAGTTGAATCATCAAATTGGAGAGTGCCATTTAAACTAGAAGCAGTACCTTTTTTCACAACTTGGTGAAGCATCTTTTGCATAATGTAAGAAGTTCCTTGAGAAAAGACCTTATAAGATTTTTGTTTGTGTTTATAAAGAACTTTACCAGTAGGATCAGTTATTTCATCAATATAGTAGGGATCTTGACGTTTACCATCATTGTAAAAGTTTGAAAATGCACTGGCGTTATCAGCAACAGAAAAACCATAATCAGTACCACCAAGAGCTAAACCTAAGTTTTCATACTCGCTTTTACTTAAATCTAAGCCAAGCTTTTTCATATCTGCACGTAAGTCAATATTGCTGTGTAAGAGCTTGCTGTAGAGGTTAACTGCAGGTAAGTTATATGATTTAGCTAAAGCTTCTTGGGCTGGGAAGAATCTATTTTCGATAGTTGAATTGTAGTCAGTTGGAATATAGTTGCCAAAGTTTTTAGGGAAATCTGCTAGGGCTGTTTTACTTGAAATGATTCCGTGTTCAATCGCTGGTCCATAAACTAAGTACGGTTTAATTGAGGAACCAGGTGAACGATAAGTATCAAAAGCGTGGTTAACTTGAGAATTCTTAAAGTCAACTCCACCAGAAAAGGCCAGTATCTTACCTGTAGTATTGTCAATTACAACGCTACCGTTTTCTACATGTTCTGTGGTGTTGACCCAACGGTTAGTAGCTTGATCAAAGTCGCGACTCGTTTTATCTTGACCTAAATTTGATTGTTTGACAACACTACGCATGCGGTTATAGAGAGATTTTCTGATAGTTGAATGTATCTGATAACCTTTTTGGTGAAGTAGATCGCTTGCATTTGAAAGGTATTGGTTGTAACGATTAGTATCTTTTTTAACTTCATTGATATCTAAACCATCTTGTTCAATTAATTTAGCGGCAATTAATTCAGAGCCTTTATTCATGAGCAAGTTGTAAAGATAAGAATTTTGCTTTTTAGGTGGGGCAACCTTTTTCGGAGCAAGAAAGTCAGCCTTGAGGTCATATTTTTTAGCATCTTGATACTCTTTTTCAGTGATATCGCCGTTACGATACATTCTAAATAAGACAATATCTTTTCTTCTCATTCCTAAAGCTAGGTCCTTTTTAACTTCTCCTTTAGAATTATAAGGAGTATAGATAGAAGGAGATTGTGGTAGACCTGCAATAAAAGCAACTTGAGCTAAATTAAGATCAGCAATATTTTTGCCAAAAATACCTTCAGCAGCAGTTTTAATACCATTGATATTTTCACCACTATTATTCTTACCATAAGGTGCAGCATTCAAATATGCGCGCAGAATTGTTTCTTTAGAGAAATTTTGCTCGATTTTATGAGCATAAAACATTTCGGTTACTTTTCTACGCCAAGTTGTTTGACTAGTTAAAAACTGCATCTTAACTAATTGCTGAGTTAAAGTTGAACCACCAGTTTGAACACCGATACCAGTTAGTTCTGAAATAACGGCGCGCACTAATGATTTAGGCAAAACACCGTGGTGAGTATAAAAATTCTCATCTTCAGTAGCTGTTACAGCTTTTTTAACTAGTGGTGTGATTTCACTATCTGTAGCTTTATCTATTTTAACGTCAGAGGTAACTTTGGTGAGTTTTACATTATTTGCATAATATAAAGTTGCGGAGTTACTTGAATGATTAATTTGTTGGTTTAATTCACTGACACTTGGGACAGATTGCTGACGAACAATTCCTAATGCATAGCCGCCACCAAAACCAACTAATAAAAATAAGACAAAAGCAGCAATCACAATAAAATAGTGAAAAATCCGATGAAGAGTTAAATAAATTACTCCACAGTAAAAGGCAAATGGACTTTCATCAGACTTTCTTGCTAAATCACTGACTTTTGGCCCTGAGGTTAAAAAGTTGTATATTTTATCTTTTAAATTCTTCACTAATAAGATCCCTTTATTCTTTAGCTTTTGTTTTATTATAGCAAAAAAGGACGCTCACTTGAGTGTCCTTTTGAGAATTAAAGAATTTGTAATTTTATTTGCTTAATTCATAAATAGCTTCAGCATAAATTGCAATGGAGTTGATTAAGTCGTCAACTTTCATATATTCATTTGGCTGGTGCATTACTAGTGGAGCGCCTTCTGGTTGGGCACCAAAGGCAACACCATGTTTAAACAAACGGCCATAAGTGCCACCACCAATAATTTCTTCATGACCTTTTTTGCCAGTTTGTTTTTCATAAACTGATAGTAAAGTCTTAACAATTGGATCATCGCCTGGTACATAGTGAGGTTCTTCAGCGCTGCCTTGAATGCGGACGTCTAAAATGTCACCAAATTTATCGGTAATTTGTTTAACCATTGTTTCAGGATCAGTACCTTGAGGATAGCGAACATTATTTAAAATGTATGCATCTTGTCCTTCGACTTTAAAGATAGCTGGTGAACTGGTCAAATCACCCATTAATTCATCGTGATGTGCAATTCCCAACTTCTCACCGTGAAAGTCTTTATGTTCAACGCTAGCAATGAAGTGTAAGAAGTTCTTAACTTGACCTCCGAAGTTTAAAGAATCTAAGAATAAGGCGAGGTAGGTTGCGGCATTGCGACCAGTTTCTGGAGCAGAAGCATGAGCACCGTGGCCAGTTAAAACGAGTTGAGCACGTCCAGAAAGCATTTCAAAACTACCTTCTAAGTTGTGTTCTTTCAAAAATGCTTCATATTTTGGCTTAATGGATACTAAATCGTCACCTTCTAATTGAGCAGTAGCAGTTTGAGGGATGACGTTAGAGGCAATGCCAGCGTTAAATGTCCAAAGTTTGACATCTCCTTGGTTAAAGTCATCTTTAAAATCAAGCTTTAAAGTTACAATTCCTTGTTCACCATTGATAATTGGAAATTCAGCATCTGGTGAAAAGGCAACATCTGGAGCAGGTTCATGTTTTAAGTAATAATCAATTCCGACCCAATTGGTTTCTTCATTTGTACCTAAAACGAAATCAATTTTTTTATTTGGTTTAAAGCCATGTTCTTTCAAAATCAGCATTCCATAATAGCAAGCTAGAGATGGACCTTTGTCATCTGCACTACCACGACCGTAAATCTTGCCATCTTTGATTGTCATTTTAAATGGATCGCTCTTCCAGCCATCGCCTGCAGGTACTACGTCCATGTGTCCGATGATGCCGACACGCTCTTTTCCGTGGCCGTAATTGATACGTCCAGCATAATTATCAAAGTTTTCAGTATCAAAGCCGTCTCTTTGAGCAAATGATAAAAACTTCTTCATTGCTTTTACAGGACCAGGGCCGACGGGATATTCTTTACTAGTATTATTTAGGTCTTCAGCTGAATTAATAGCGATTAATTCTTGAAGATCCTTTAAAATAGCGTCTTTTTTTTCAGCAGCTAGTTTTTTGTAATCTAATTCCATAATTGACTCCTTTTTTGTTTTTATCTCTTAATTAAATATTACAGCATTTACGCTTTTATAGGTTTTCCAAAAATTAAAATTTTGAGTTCTTTGAAAAATATTGGTATATGGTAAAACGATATTTGTAGCTTTATTACTTTCTTTAAGCATTTGGTATTGCTTGAAAGCAATTGAATCTTTGTTGAATAAGCCATAATACAAAATATCTTTTGCTTTAACCCATCCTTTCTTAGTATAAATCCAATAAGGCTGACTACCACCATTAACACCTAAAATTTCATATTTTTTATTTGGATTCAAATGATTGATCTTAGGTGCACCATTTTGAGGTTCACTATATGTTGCAACTTTTTGATCTTTACTAATAATTTTTAAATTCCAGTAGGGCATGACCCACTCTGGTTGAAGATCAAAGCTAATTAAGTCAGCTGGAACAAATGCCTTATTTCCAATTTGATAGAACGTTTTTCCTTGCGAAATAACAGCATTTGAAACATGGACTTTTTCTAAAAATTTAAGACTCGTTTTTGTGTTAACGTGAAGATATGGGTTTTCACTTGCACTAGTTGGAATTCTGCCATAATAGTAACCATCTTTGTCAATTGTATATTTTTTGGTTCCTAGCTTTGCTAGTTTGTACTTATAGCCTGTTGCAGGAAAGTTTGTGACAACACCATCAATATCATTATTAATCAACCAATTCCAAAGTTTAGGTGATTCAGTCATCTCTGCCCAAACGAATACTTTTTGATTAAGGGCATGAAGCTGTTTTATTAATAATGGATTTTGGATAATTAAATCTGAAGAGATGTTAATTCCATTAACGTAAGATAGAACTTCAAAATTGATCCTTTTTAATGATCCCACAATGAATATTCGAGGAACATTTGGAAGTAATTTGCTCATTGTTTTTAGACTATCGGCAGAAAAACTATGGATCATTACACGGTCTTGCATGTGGTATTTTTTGATGCTATCAGCAATGAGTTGCTCCATATTCTTGGGATTATTGTGTTTTGTCTTTTTTGTTTCTAATAAGAATTTGGTGTTAGGCTTGTTTTGATAATATTCAAATAATTGATCTAGGGAAATTATGGCTTCACCATTAGCTTGTTTTAAGCTATGAAGATAGGCAAAATTGTTTTGTGATACAATAACCGAAGAGCCGACAACACGCGATAAATCCCGATCGTGAGAAACAACTAGAACGTTATCTTTTGAAACGTGCAAATCTAATTCAACGTAGTCTGCTCCATCTGCAAAAGCTGAATTATCACTTTGGATTGTTTCTTCAGGATATTTCGAAGGATTGCCGCGATGACCGACAACTAAGAAGCCGGAGTTAAAAACAAAAATAAAACTTAAAATAAAGACTAAAAACCCACATTTCTTAATCTTCATGCATCCACCTCTATTCTTGTTTTAACAATAGCATGCTTGTGCATTTTTTGCTAGAAGATTAAGATTTATTATTATATTTTTAGAATTGAGTTGAAATTATGGCTAGTAAATATCAACAATTAAATTTAATTGAAGAAATAACTCGTAATGATGGAACTAAGTACTATGAGATTTCTAATGTCGATCAAAATGGAATTGCTGAACTAGCGGTTGATCGAGGAAAAATCAAAAGAGTAAGAATTTTACAGTTGAATCTCGCCCGCACAAAAGCTTTACAAGCTTACGAAGAATATATTAATGAAACCTATGATCTAGAAACTTTGTTAAATGAAGATGACTGGAAAAATCCAGAGTGGGTTGAATGGCAAAAGCCTAAAGGAAAAGTTTTGGACGCATATAAAGCTATTTTAAGGGCTAATAGAATTGGATAACAAATGGAAAAAATCAGAATTTTGCACACTAACGATTTACATTCACATTTTGAAAGCTTTCCTAAAATAGAACGCTTTTTGCATCAAGCTCAAGAAGATAAGACGGTTGATCAAGTTTTTACTTTTGACGCTGGGGATTTTATGGATCGTTCACATCCTTTATCTGAAGCAACTAAAGGCCAAGCTAATATTGAACTGATGAATTGGTTTAACTATGATGCTATCACCATTGGCAATAATGAAGGAATCTCTAATTCGCATGCAGTCTTGGAAAAACTTTTCGATCATGCTAATTTTCCTGTTGTCTTGGCTAATTTAAGACAAAAAGATAATAGTATGCCCGACTGGTGCATCCCCTATAAAATTTTTACCACTAAACAAAAGACAAGAATTGCTGTAATCGGACTAACTGCAGCTTACCCAATGACTTATGGCCCAAATGGTTAGAATGTCAAATTGATTGGTAACACGATGGATAAGCTTTTGCCTAAGTTAAAGGGAAAATATGACATGTTAATCGTTGTTAGTCATATTGGACTAACAATGGATCGCTACTTAGCGCAAAATTATCCCGAAATCAACTTAATTGTTGGTGGTCATAGCCATGATTTGTTAGAAAATGGCGAAAAAGTTAATCACACTTGGATCACTCAAACAGGTAAGTGGGGAAGATATGTAGGCGATATTCAGGTTACTTTACAAGATCATAAAGTAGTTTCTATAAAGCCCAAAACTCATGCAACTAGCAAGATGGTTGAGTTTAAACAGGATGCAAAATATATTTCATCTTTGAGAGAAAAAGGTTTGGCCATTTTAAACAAACAAAAAATAGCTCAATTACCGGCTAATTTTGAGGAAAACAAAATGCAAGCTATTGAAGCTAGTTTAGATGCTATTACTTATTTTGCTAAAACTGATATCGGGATGCTAAGTACAGGATTATTTTTAACACCATTTAAGTCTGGTATTTTTACCCAAGCCGATTTACAACAAGCTCTTCCACATCCAATGCATGTAGTAAGAACGACTTTAAAAGGCGAGGATTTGTGGCGCTTAGTCATGGAAATCGAAAAAAATCGTCATTACTTAAAGAAATTTCATCTAGTGGGGATGAGTTTTCGTGGTAAAATCTTTGGCGAGATAATTTATAAAGGAATCAAAGTGGATCCAGAGTCGCGAACTGTTTATGTAAATGGTAAAGAAGTCGAACCGGATAAAGAATATGTAATTGCTGTCTTAGACCATTATGTGTTAATCCCATTTTTCCCAACGTTAGCTATTGTTGGACAAAATGAGTTTCTTTTCCCACAATATCTGAGAACAGTTGTTGGAGATTTTTTAGCCAAAAAGTATCCCCTAAAAGAAAATAACTAAAATGAGAGATAAAGAACACACTAACAATACAGATAAAAAACAACGTCTTTTACGACATCCTTTAGCTCATGTTGTGTTAGGAGAAGATGTTTTATTAATTGATGGAAGAAAATACGAAATTCTTGCTAACGTACGTGGCGGATTAGATGTTCAAATGCTAAGAGAAAAATATGATCCTTTTCTTAATCAATATGATTATATAGTGGGGGATGTTTCTAGTGAGCACTTACGTCTAAAAGGTTTTTATGATGAAAATGATCATGTCTCAATCGATAAAAAAGCCACCACTATCGTTGATTATTTAGAAGAATACTGCAATCCAGGCAGTGCTTATTTTGTGATTCATTTACTGGGTGATAATCCAGTAAAGAAAGTGGTCTTGGGTAGAAAAAATAAGCGTCAGAAAAAGCATTATAACAAGAAACAGAACTTTACTGAAAGACGAGTTAGAAAAACTAAAATTAAGTCTAACCATTCTGTTGCAATTAAAAGTCGTCATAAAGGACACAAGAATAAAAGCTTCGTTATTAAGAAAAGAAAGGGAAAAATGTGAAAAAGTATAGCTATTACTTGATAGATTTAGATGGAACAATTTATCGCGGAAACGATACGATTACTACAGGAGTCGAGTTTGTTCATCGTTTAGATCAAACGCATACTCCTTATTTGTTTTTGACCAATAATACAACGCGCACACCGCAAATGGTGGTAGATAAATTGAAAAAACATGGAGTAAATACAGATATTGATCATGTCTATACTCCAGTGATGGCAACGGCGTCTTATTTAAAAGATCAAAACCCTGATAAAGACAAAATCGGTGTTTATCTTATTGGACAAATCGGTTTGTGGAGAGGATTATTGTCCGATCCACGTTTTGTTTTAGATGATCAAAATCCTGACTACGTAATAGTTGGCATGGATACTGATTTGACATATCACAAAATTCGGACGGCTACCCGTTGTATACGTCAGGGTGCTACATTCATTGGTACGAATGCAGATAAGGTTTTACCTGCAGCTGATGAATTATTACCTGGAAATGGTTCACAATGTGCAATGATTGAAGCAGCGAGTGGAGAAGCTCCATTTTATATTGGTAAGCCAGCCAAGCCGATTATTAATTATGCCTTAAAACTAGAAAATAAAACTAAGGCTGAAACTCTAATTGTTGGTGATAATTATAATACAGACATTTGTGCGGGCATCAATACAGGGATTGATACACTTTTAACTTTAACAGGCGTTACTCAGAAAAAAGACCTAACACAAGTTTCAGTTCAGCCGACTTATGTTGTAGATAATTTGAGTGAGTGGCAGTTATGAAGAAAAAACCAATAAGTTCGATAATATATAATTTTTTTATGGCCTTAGCGACTGCGACAGTTGGAGCGCTTATTTTCAGCTGGCCACTTTTGGCTTTATTTGTGAAATTACAACATACTGATCAACTTGTAAAACAACCGCTTAATGTTGTAATGCGTAACTACAACCAGCTATTAGGCTATTTGATTTCACCCTTTGATAAAAAACTGCAAATGTCCAACTTTCCAACTTCTACCAATGCCGCCGAGCACTTTTACGAATGTAAATTAATGTTTCAGTTAGCTTTGATAGTATTTATCATAGGTATCATAATTTATTTCTTTTTAAGATATCGAAAGAAATTATCTTATCTTGTGTTATCACCAACAGTGGCTTTAATTTTTATGGTAATTCCCGTTGTGATTTTGCCATTTGCAGTCACTAATTTTGATAGTTTTTTCATAAGTTTTCATCATCTTTTGTTTAATAACAATAATTGGTTATTTGATCCAGCTACGGATCCAATAATTAATATTCTTACAGAAGGATTTTTCGCATCTTGTTTTGCAGTTGCGGGTGTTATTTATGAATTGTATTTTGCAAGATTTATTTTAAAGCACTAAAAAAGAGCTTGATAATGAAACTCTCTTGTATCATTATCGAAGCTCTTTTTTTAATACTACTTTTTTCTTAAGCCAAATAATTACCATTGGAACTACCGAAACGAGGATAATTGCAATAACGATCAGTGAAAAATGTTCTTGAACAACCGGGATATTTCCAAAGAAAAATCCCAAAAAAGAGAACAAGCTGACCCATAAAAATCCACCTAGTAAATTATATTTAATAAAAGTTGGATAGTGCATTTGACTTGCGCCTGAAACAAATGGGACAAATGTTCGAATGAATGGAATAAATCTACCTAAAACAATAGTAATGCCGCCATGTCGATCAAAGAAATTCTGGGCGGCTTTTTTTTTGTTTTCGTCAATTAAGCGATTAAACCAAGGATGCTCTGATCCTTTGGCTTCTGACCAGCGTCCAATTTCGTAGTTGACACTATCACCAGCGATGGCTGCAATTAAAAAGACAATGTAACATAGCCAGAAGGGTAAATTATATTTTGGAGATGCGGCCATCGCACAACAAGCAAAAATCAATGAATCACCAGGTAAAAAAGGGAAAATGACTAAACCGGTCTCAATAAAAATAATTGCAAACAGAATTAAATAGGTCCAATTTCCGCATGAATTAACTATCGCTACTAAATGATCGTCAATGTGTAAAATAAAATCTATTAAATTCATTCTCAAAACCTTTCTTGTCTTTTAGATACTTGTGGAATGTAAAGTTATCTTTTTTTCAGGAAATAACTTTGCCATAATATTTGAAATTGCAATTTGAGCTTCTCCAAATCCTAGGGCAATCATAGGAACTCTACCTGGATAACTTACGTTATCACCTGCAGCATAAATCCCGGAGATGTTAGTTGCCATAGATCTGTCTACTAAAATACCCTCTTGGTTTAAAGTTAAACCCCATTTTTTAAGGAGACGATTATCAGATTTATATCCATAAGCGACAAAAATGTCGTTTGTTTCAATCATCGAACTGTCGTTATTTCCGACTCCTTTTAATTGCAACTGTATCAAATTATCGACTACGTTAATATCTTTGGGAAGATATGGAGTTAATATTTTTACATTTTTTAAAGTTTGTAATGTCTTTAAATTGCTTTCTAACCCTCTAAACTCATTTCGTCTGTGGATAAGATTTACTTCTTTGCAATATTGTGCAAGTTCGATAGCCCAGTCTAACGCACTATCACCACCCCCTAAGACTGTGGCAATTTTATTTTGATAAATTTGGGCATCCGGCATGAAATAATGGATGTGTTCATTATCAAATTTTGCGGGTAATTTTTTAGGATGAAAAGCCCCTAAACCTGTAGTAAGTAAAACTGTTTTTGCTTTATAGGTATTGTTTAATAGAAAATAATCATTCTTTTTTTCGATCATTTGAATTTTATTATTAACTATTACAGGTTCAGATATATTGTCTTTAAGTTTTTTTACTAGTTGATTACCTTTTATGGAAGAATAAGTAGGAATATCCTGAATATTTTTATTAGGAAATAGCATTTGTACCTGACCGCCGGCAGAATCTAAAGCTTCAAAAGTTGCTGTTTTTAAGTTATGTAAGTTAGCAAATTGTGTGGCAAAAAGTCCCACCGGTCCAGCTCCAATTATGGCAAGATCAAACATTGAGATATCAGTTCTCCTTTCAAACATATAAAAGCTATTATACAAAATAAATGATTAGTTTAGTATTTATAATAATAAAGTTCTAAAATGGAGAAGAAAAGAGGTGGGGAAACTTGAAATATAAAATTGGGGAGATCTTGCAAGGAAAAATTAATGGTATTCAGCAATATGGCATTTTTGTCAAATTAGATGATAATACTGAAGGCTTAATTCACATTTCTGAAATTCAATCTGGTTTTGTTAAAGACATAGGCAGCACTTTTAGAGTTGGAGATCTAATTAAGGTGATGGTTTTGGATATTGATCCGTATTCAAATCAAATTAGTTTGTCCCATAGAGCAGTAGACAAGCAGGATTTAAACAGAAAAAACCGAGTTCATTTTTGGACATCATTAAATGTTAAGACAGGCTTTGAGCCTTTAAAACAAGCTTTACCAGAGCAGATTGATGAAGCTTATAAAAGATATTTTTAAAAAAGTACTTGCATTGAATATTGTATTCATGTAATATACTTATTGCGCCTGTGAGACAGGTAACTTAATTTTTACAAGAATTAAAAAAAGTTCTTGCAAAATAAAAAGTTTTAATGTAACATATTTAATTGTGTTTGAGATTAGTAACGAAAAAGAACATCAAAACGAAAAAAAGATGAAAAAATAAGTTGACAAGTCAAACACAAGATGATATATTTATAAAGCCGCTTTTGAGAACAAGAACT
>NZ_CANBCP010000047.1 GCF_947367085.1 uncultured Lactobacillus sp.
GGCAAATATCGGGACGATACTGACTGCAAAATTTGAGCAAAACCAGTAATCCCAGATGCATAAATTTTACCTGGTTGCCAAAAGAAATTTAAGGCGACTGCAACTGCCAATGCGTAAAAAAATGCTGCCGAAATTTTAGAAATCAAATTATGCCGGCGAGCAAGGACTTCAAATTTTCCCATTTTTATTCCTCTAAAAAACTTTTTACTAATAGTTTAAAGAAAAAAACATATTTATCAAGACCTTATTTTGACCAGTGTTGCTTAATAAACTGCTTACGACCGCCCATTTCTTCTAATTGATATCGAGCTGGATCCTTTTTATAAAAATCCTGATGATAATCCTCAGCTGGATAAAACGGCATTGCCTTCTCAATTCTTGTTACAATTGGCTTATCAAATTTTCCAGAGTCTTGTAGTTGCTGTTTTGACTCTTCAGCGATTTTTTCTTGCTCAGTGCAATTATAATAAATCACTGGCTGATACTGACTTCCTCTATCTTGAAATTGTCCCATTGCATCTGTAGGATCAGTTACTTGCCAGTAGATACTTACCAAATCTTTATATGAAATCTTTTCAGGGTCAAAAGTAATTTTAACAGCTTCTGTATGCCCAGTTTCTCCCGTGCAAACTTGTTCGTAAGTTGGGTTAGGTACATTTCCGCCAGTATATCCTGAAACCACGCTCACTATACCGGACATTTGATCGAATGGTTCGACCATACACCAGAAACATCCACCTGCAAAAATTGCCGTGTCATAGTGCGATTTTTCACTGCTGTTAAGGGTTTTATCATTGTTCATATTCTTAGTACTTCTTTCAAAATCTTTAAAACTCCCCACTATTTTCGGGCATTTCAAATAAAAACTCTGGAAAGTCAAAAGCTTCCAGAGAATTCGTATTAATTACTTTCAATAATTTTATTCAAAGCTCTTTCAAATACTGGAGTCCAGCTAAGCTGATAACCCGCCCGAGTTGGATGAATAGAATCAAACATATACAGTTCTCGCTCTTTATCGGAATAATCAAATGCAGGATCCTCCCATAAATTTAAAAACGTAAAATTCCATTTTTTCTCAAGATTCTTAGTCATCTCAACCATTTCTTGGTAACGATCAGATTTAAACTTCGGATTAGAAAATACAATTACCGGACAATTCCAAGTCTTTTTAACATAATCCAAAATATATTCGATAGCACCTGTCACGGTAGTAATATCGTATTTATCATTTTCACTAATTTTGCCTATACTTATCTGATCATTTCTCGCATCATTAGTAGACAGCTGCAAAACAAAGGCACTGATTTTTTCCAAGACAGGTAGTTTTTCCAGTCTTGTAACATATGATCCATCATCAATCTCTGCTAAAGTTGTACCAGATACTGCTTCTTTAAAGGCAAATATACCATCTTTTTTCACCAAATAGTCAACAAATGATTCTCCAAACGAAGCTGCACCATAAGTAACAGAACTACCCAAAAAGGCAATCTGCTTATTTACTAAATCACTTGCTTGTCTCTGAGTTTCAGCGACACTATATCTAACCTGATTTCCAGCTGCCTGGATAGATTTAGTTAATAATTCTGGATTTTTATTGGCCATTTCTAGCAATTCTGGAATATTTTCTTCTGGAACCTGTAAATCATCAAATTTTTCAATAAAGTTCATAATTCTTTACCCTTCAAAAATCTTTTTATATTCTCCATATCCCTCACTATCAAGCTTATCATAAGGAATGAACTTTAGCGCAGCAGAATTTATACAATATCGTAATCCTCCCGTCTCATTTGGACCATCAGTAAAGACATGTCCCAAATGAGAATCTGCAATGGGACTTTTTACCTCCGTTCTTTCCATATTATGTGACTGATCTCGATGATAAGTTAATTTTTTTATCGGTTTTGTAAAACTCGGCCATCCACAACCTGCATCATATTTATCTTGACTAGAAAATAAAGGTTCTCCTGACACCACATCCACATAGATCCCTTTTTGATAAAAATTATCATACTTGCCAGAAAATGGATATTCTGTTGCTGCATTTTGAGTAACTTGATATTGTTCATCGGTCAACTTTTTTAAAGCTTTTTCTTTATCGAAATTATTTTTCTGCATATATAGTATCCTTTCAGTTACTACTATAACAAAAGATATCCTTGTAACTAAAACAATTTGTATTAAAGTATTGTCACATATAAATCTTTATTTTAAAATTCATATGAACGAAATATAAGGAGAGAGAAAAATGCCACATTTAGCTTTGGAGTTAAATAATTGTTTGAACAAAAGAGTATCTGAATTAGGACCATCTAAAATTAGAGCTTTTGACCAAAAAGTTTCTTCAATTCCAGGAATTATTAAATTAACTATTGGTGAGCCGGACCTCAATACTCCCGACCATATTAAACAAGCAGCCGTAGATGATATTTTGGCTAATGATTCTCATTATGCACCACAAAGTGGAAAAACAGAATTACGTCAAGCTGTTAGTTCTTATCTAAAGCGATCATTGGATTTAGAATACGATCCAGATAAAGAAATTTGTATTAGTGTCGGAGCAACTGGAGCCTTAAACGATGTTTTTATGTCAATTTTAAATCCAGGAGATAAAATTATTGTTCCAACTCCTGTTTGGGCCTTATACTTTCAATTGATCAAGATTACGGGAGCAATCCCAATTCAAGTTGATACTTCTAAAGACGGTTTTATTTTAACTAGTCAACATCTTCAAAGAGTAATTGACGAACAAGGACCAGTCAAAGCAATTATCTTGACTGATCCTTCGAATCCGACTGGACGTGTATATTCAAAACAGCAATTACATGATCTAGCTCAAGTAATTAAAGAAAATAACCTAATTTCGATTAGTGATGAAATTTATGGTGAACTAGTCTATGGAAGTAATAAGCATCATTCTTTGTCACAATTTATTCCTGATCGTAATATTCTTATTTCTGGTTTATCTAAAGCTTACGCCATGACTGGTTGGCGTTTAGGCTATATTGCAGGACCAAGTGAGATTATGAAAAATATCATTAAAATGAATGCCTTTCTCGTTACTTCAGTTACTGATAATGTTCAAGCTGCAGCTATTGAAGCATTAAATAATGGAAGCAATGATCCACTTGAAGCTCGAAAAGTCTATGAAGATCGACTTCAGTTCATGAAAGCAGGTCTAGAGAAAATAGGATTTGAAATGTCTACTCCACAAGGAGCATTTTATATCTTTGCAAAAATTCCTGATCAATTTGGTAATGACGATGAAAAATTCGCCAACGAATTAGCTTTTCACGCCCGTGTAGGTGTCACTCCTGGAAGATATTTTGGCGAAGGTGGTCAAGGCTACGTCCGTTTATCTTACGCATCATCTAAAGAGAATCTAAAAGAATCACTTCGCCGAATTACTAATTTCGTTGAAAACTTAAACTAATATTTTATTTAAAACGCAAAAATGCAGCTGTTATAAAAGCAGCTGCATTTTTTAATATTCAAAATTATTCATCCCAAGTTGAGTTCTTATCAGCATCTTCTTGGGCTTCTTTTTCTAAACGAGCTTCAATTTCTTTGACACTCTCTTCGTACTTATCTTCAACTTTGATACCAATATCATCAAGTTGTTGATCAGCTACCGGAGCTGGAGCATGCATCATTGGTTCTGAAGCTGACGCATTCTTTGGAAAGGCAGTAACATCACGGATATTATCTTTTTGTGCTAACATCATTGCAAATCTATCAAGACCAATTGCAAGACCAGCATGTGGTGGGAATCCCATGTCTAATGCATCTAATAAGTAGCCAAATTGTTCATAAGCACGTTTTTTAGTAAATCCAAGTGCTTTAAACATCTTTTCTTGGATTGAACGTTTATGGATACGGATTGATCCACCACCCATTTCGTCACCATTCATCACAATATCATATGAACGAGCGTGAGCTTTATGAGGATCAGTATCAAGAAGCTTGATTCCTTCATCATCTGGCATAGTGAATGGGTGGTGAGCTGCAATCCAGCGACCCAAACCTTCATCATATTCAAATAATGGCCAATCAACCACCCAAACAAAGTCATAGACATCCTTAGGAATAATTCCTGTTTCTTTAGCAAATTCGCGACGCAAATGATCAAGTGAATCAGTAACAACCTTCCACTTATCAGCAACAAAGACAACCAATTCGCCGCCTTCAAGTCCAAATTCTTTAATCAAAGCTTCTTTATTTTCATCATTTAAGAAACGTGATACAGGACCTGAAAATTCGCCATCTTCATATTTTACCCAAGCTAAGCCCTTAGCATGGTAACGTTTAATACAGTCTTGCTTTTCTTCGATCTTCTTACGTGAATATTGCTTAGCACCGTTTTTAACAGCGATACCCTTCACATAACCGCCATCAGCAATTGCACCGGAGAAGACTTTAAAGTCACTATCTTTAAAGATTGGGCTTAAGTCATGAATGAACATCTCATAACGAGTATCGGGTTTATCTGAACCATACTTGTTCATTGCTTCATCCCAAGTAATACGCTTGATTGGAGTCTTAAGATCAATACCCATAACATCTTTCATGATCTTCTTCAAAAGACCTTCGGTATAATCTTGAACGCCTTTTTCATCTAAGAAAGAAGTTTCCATATCGATTTGGGTAAATTCTGGTTGACGGTCGCCACGCAAGTCTTCATCACGGAAACAACGTGCTAATTGGTAATACTTATCAAAACCGGCACCCATTAACAATTGTTTAAACAATTGTGGTGATTGTGGAAGTGCATAAAAGCTACCTGGATAAATTCTTGAAGGAACCAAATAGTCACGTGCACCTTCTGGAGAAGACTTACCTAAAATTGGAGTTTCAATATTAATGAAGCCATTTTCATCAAAGTATTCATGAACTGCTTTCAAAATCTTAGAACGTAAAATAATTGCACGTTGTAAAGTTGGACGACGTAAATCCAAGTAACGGTACTTTAATCTAGTTTGTTCTGCAGCATTGATATCATCCTTAATTTCGAATGGTGGAACTTTAGATTTATTCAAAACGTCAATTTCAGTGGCATCAACTTCTACTTCACCAGTCTTCATATCTGGATTGACACTTGAACGCTTTACAACTTTACCCTTAACTTCAATTACATCTTCATTACCTAATGAATCAGCGATCTTCATCAATTCTTCGCCGGAGTCTTTATTTACTACAACTTGAACGATTCCTTCACGGTCTCTTAAATCAATAAAAACTAAATTACCTAGATTTCTAACTCTTTGAACCCAGCCGTATAAAGTGACTTCTTCGCCTTCGTATTTGCTAGTAATATTTCCAGCATAATCTGTTCTTTTGTCCATATGTTCCATTTTGTCTTATTCCTCGATTTTCTTCATAACATTTTGCATATCATTTAGATCTTCCAAACTAAGATCGATAGTTTTACCATCTGCTAAACGCTTAATATTCAAAGTGCCATTTTCCAATTCTTTGGCACCCAAGGTAATTACATACTTAGCGTGGACACGATCAGCTTTTCTAAATTGCTGTTTGAGCTTTCTTTGATCGACATCATACAGAGTCTTAAAGCCCTGGTTTCTTAAACTGCGGGCAATTTCAACCGTCTTCATTTCAGTTCCAGCACCAATATTTGTAATAAAGAAATCAATGCCTTCATCTTTAAACAAATCAGGATTTTGCTGTTTTAAGACAAGCATGAGTCTTTCTTCTCCAATACCAAAACCCACAGCTGGAGTAGACGGACCATCAAATTCCTCAACCAAATGATCATAACGACCGCCGCCTAAGATAGTTGTTGCGGATTCCCATAAGTTTTTATCAGCAACCATAAATTCAAAGATTACGCCAGTGTAATAGTCAAGTCCACGAACCAAATCGTCATCCATTACATAATCAATGCCAAGCTGTTCTAGCATATCAGTAATCGTCTCAAATTTACTCTTAGATTCTTCATCAAGATAATCAACAATCTTAGGAGCATCTGGCAAAAACTTTTTATCTGCTTCATCTTTTGAATCTAAAATTCTCAGAGGATTTAATTCCAGTCTTCTTTGAGAGTCTTCAGAAAGTTGGTCTTTAACTGGAGTAAAGTAATTTACTAAAGCATCATGATAATCTTGACGAACTTGGGCATTACCTAAGGTATTAATATGAAGTTCATAATTCTTTACACCCAACTCAGCTAATAAGTCATGTCCCATCATAATTGTTTCTACATCAGCCAAAGGACTATCTGAGCCAAAACTTTCAACCCCAATTTGATGAAATTCTCTTTGACGTCCAGCTTGTGGTCTTTCATATCTAAAAGTGTTATCAATATAGTAAACATTAAATGGTTTTACTACATCTGGTCCGTAAATCTTATTTTCAACATAAGCACGTACTACGCCAGCTGTTCCTTCTGGACGAAGAGCAATGTGACGTCCACCCTTGTCATTGAAATCATACATTTCCTTTGAAACAACATCTGAAGTTTCACCAGATGAACGTGAAAACACTTCATAGTTTTCAAAACTTGGGGTTCTAATTTCTCGGTAATTTGCACGCTTGAAGAAATCACGTGCAATTTGTTCAACTTTTTCCCAAGATCCGGATTCTTCTGGCAATATATCTACTGTTCCTTTAGGTCTTTGAACTCTCATTTAATCATCCTTCATTTTAAATTTGCCAAAAAAAGCGCCCTTGAACTTAATCAAGGGCGCATAAATTAGCACGGTACCACCTTTTGCTTGCTGCGATTAACGCTCGCGAAACGATCCATTATCTGTTAAAGGTGTCACAGATAGCGATCTATCTACTTTTTCACCAAGCAAGTAGTCTCTGTAAAAGATCGTGCTAATCTACATTCTTTGTCATCGATAATTCTTTTTTAGAATATATTTTTTATTAATTATTGTCAATAGTTTTTATTCTATAGATCCAAAACTATTGTAAAAGGACCATCGTTTTCTAAACTAACCTGCATATCGGCACCAAATCGTCCCGTTTCAACATGAAAACCTTTGGCTTCAAGTTCTGAGTTAAAATCTTCCCATAGCTCTTTTGACTTGGGCGGACGCATAGCATCGACAAAACTTGGGCGATTACCTTTTTTAGTATTGGCAAGTAGAGTAAATTGACTGACACTTAAGATTTCCCCATTAACATCTTTCAAAGACAAATTGGTTTTACCTTCACTATCTTCAAAGATACGCATTTTTGAAATCTTATCAGCAGCCTTTTTAACTACTTCTAGATCATCACCATCTTTTAAACCAACTAACAAAAGAAAACCTTTATTAATTTTACCTACAACTTCATCATTAATCTTTACTTGGGCTTCATTAACCCTTTGAATAACTACCCGCATTAATTTACTGACCTCTTTGCTTCATATACATTAGAAATATCACGCATTCTAGATAAGATATCTTCTAAGTGAGCTGCATCTCTAACAGAAACAGTAGCGTAAATATGAGCCATATTATTACTATCTACTTTACCAGAAATATTAACAATATTTTTCGTCTTAGAGTTTAATGCATTAATTACATCACTTAGCAGACGTGATCGATTAAAGCCGTAAACTTCAATATCAGCGTTATAATTTTCATTATTTTTATTGCGAGCAATGTTTTCCCAAGCCACATCAATAAGACGGCCTTGTTTTTTGGCTTCTTCAGTTATATTACGACAGTCTGCCCTGTGAATTGTAACGCCGCGTCCCTTAGTCACATATCCAATAATTGGATCTCCTGGAACCGGATTGCAGCATTTAGCTAAATGAAGCATCAAGTCCGAAACACCTTGGACCATCACACCGTTATTGTGCTTAATCCTCATTACATCTGCCGGCTTTGAAGTATCTTGTTGGGTAATACTTTGCTGGCCAGCATTCATAATGTCTTCTTCTTTTTGACGCTGCTTTTCTTCTTCTTTAGCTTTTCTGACATCTTCAGTTAAACGGTTAGCAACCGTGGCTGGTGACACCTCACCAAAACCCACAGCAGCAAACAATTCATCTTTAGTGTGATAGTTAAAATGAGAAATCACTTTTTGAATATGATCTTTATCCATGAATTCTTTAGGATTGAAATCATGATTTAAAAGATCTTGTTCAATTAGATTCTCTCCTTTTTCAATATTCTCTTCACGATCTTCTGATTTAAAGAAACGTTTTATTTTGTTTCTAGCACGCGAAGTCTTAACTAAGTTAACCCAATCTCTTGATGGAGTAGCTGAGGATTGAGTCAACATTTCAACGACATCACCATTTTTGAGCTTATAATCAAGAGGTACAATTTTACCATTGATTCTAGCGCCAACTGAATGGGCTCCAACTTCAGAGTGAATTAAATAAGCAAAATCAAGAGGCACTGATCCTTTAGGAAGTTCATAAACATCCCCTTTTGGTGTAAAGACATATACTCTATCTGAAAAAATATCTGTCTTAACACTCTTCATGAATTCATGTGAATCTTTAGTTTCGTCTTGAAGCTCTAAAATTTCTTGAAGCATATTGAGCTTTTTGTTTGCTTCAGTTTGCTCAACTTCCCCTTTAACTCCTTCTTTATATGCCCAGTGTGCTGCAACACCGTATTCAGCAACTTCATGCATGGCTTGAGTTCTAATCTGAATTTCAAGCGGTTTTCCGCCAGGTCCAATAATTGTAGTGTGAAGAGATTGATAACCATTTGATTTTGGAACTGCGATATAATCCTTAAATCTTCCTGGCATTGGCTTCCATTTAGTATGAACGGCTCCCAAAACTGCATAACAATCTTTCACAGATTTAACAATCACACGTACAGCTAACAAATCATAGATTTCGCTGAAATCTTTATGTTTGTTGACCATCTTTTTATAGATTGAGTAAATATGCTTGGGACGCCCGTAGATTTCGTAATCTATGTGCAAACTATCAAGGGTCTGACGCAAGATTTTAATTGCATCTGAAATATAGCCCTCACGTTCACTACGTTTTGACTGCATCAAATTAACAATTCGGTAATATTGTTCAGGATTTAGGTAGTGAAGACTCATATCCTCTAATTCCCATTTGATGGTCCCGATACCTAATCTGTCAGCTAAAGGTGCATAAATATCAAGGGTTTCGTCAGCAATTCGGCGTTGTTTATCTGGTCGTAAATGATCTAAGGTATGCATATTATGCAAACGATCAGCTAATTTAACCATAATTACACGCAAATCTTTTGCCATCGCAATCAACATTTTACGGTGATTATCAGCCAGGTATTCTTCATGGGTTTTTGACTGGTATTGAATCTTAGATAACTTAGTAACTCCATCAACTATAAAAGCGACATCTTTACCAAATTTTTCTTTAATTTCTTCATTTGTCACCGGAGTATCTTCAACCGTATCATGTAGATAACCAGCTGCAACAGTATCAGGATCTAGTTTCAAATTAGCTAAAGTACCTGCCACTTGTGTTGGATGAATAATATATGGTTGTCCTGAGACTCTAAATTGTCCTTCGTGAGCCTTACGTGCAAATTCATAAGCTGATTCAACGAAAGCAATATCATCTTTACTCATATATTTTTTGCATGCTGCTAAAACCTCATCATGCGTCATTTCACGATATTTTGACATAAACTTTCACCTAACCTATTTCTTTTCGTGATAAAAATCGTTTCTCCATAAGCCAAATAATTCAAAACATAAATACACAATGCATAATAAGTAATTATATTTTGCAAAATGGATAGTTACAGCTAACGCAAAAATAAGAGGAAACAATAATAACCACCATTTACTTAGTTTTTTAATGTCCATTAAATGGCCAATTTCAAAAGCAATGAAAGAATTAAATATAAAAAATATCAATCCAACACGCCAAACTCGACTTAAATGGACTAAAGGACAAATTATCCAAATAACCACAGCTAATAAACTTAACCAAATTATCGGCATAAAGTCTCTTTTATTTAACTCTCTAAAGAATTTACTAATATTTGACATAATAAAAAACAACCTTTTTTCTTTTTTATAAATTTTAGCACTTTATTGCTCTTTTCTGCAGATTAATAAACAAATCCAGCGTTTTTCTTGCATCTTCATTTTTATTTCAAAATTATGCTCATCAAGTGCTTTTTCAATTTTAGGCAATTGCTTGTAGTCAATTCCTGAAAAGATGACTTGTCCATCAGGATTTAAGTGACTGTCTAAATCAGGAATTAATTCTAGCAAAATATCTGCTAAGATATTTGCCACAATAATGTCAAATTTCTTTTTTGTGTCTTTTAATAAGCTAGCTTTTTTAACGGTGATATTTTCGACATCATTTAGCTTAATATTTTCTTTAGCTGCGCTGACAGCTTCATCTGAAATATCAGTAGCTAAGATGCTTTTAGCTCCTAATTTGGATCCGGCAATCGCCAAAATTCCTGAGCCAGTACCTACATCCATCATAGTCATTGGCTTAATTAAAGCTCGCTGCATCGCAAGCAATACTAATTGTGTAGTAGTATGACCACCTGTACCAAAAGCAAGACCAGGATCAAGACGGATCAATTTTTGATCTTTAAAAGCTGGTTGATAATTTTCCCATTCTGGCACAATTGCAAGCGAACGTGAAAAATCAATTACGTGGTAGTATTTTTGCCATGCTGTGTTCCAATCTTCGTCGGCAACATTCTTAGTTGAAATTGAAACATTCCCAATGTTTAAGCCAAAACCGGCCATTTGCTTAATCTTATCTTTGATTTGATTAACCAGTTTCTCTTTATCTACATCAGCTTCAAAATAAGCCGTCAATTCCAAATCTTCAGGTAAATTTTCTATATCATCTAACTCAACCAAGCTTGAATCATGTTTTTGACCTTCTAAAATGAAGTCACTTCTTTTTCTAACTTCAATTCCTTGAGCATCTAATTCATCCTGTAAAAAATAAGTTAGGCCATCTTCTATTTCATGTCCACAATTAATTTTAATTGCTAATAATTTCATACATAACTCCTTTGACACCTCATCATCGCATCGTTATTATGAATACTGGTGATAAAAATGTCGAAAAAAAATAAAAAAAGCAAACTAAAGAAAACTCTAGTTGAAAAAATGCTTGATCAAAAAAAGATTCCTTATGAACAAATGTCCTTTGACACCATTCAAAAAGGAGACGTCAAGCAAATGGATACTTCTATTTTAGCCAAAGATGAGCATTTGGTCTACAAAACCTTAGTCTGTGAAGGAAATAAAGTAAGTCCAGTGGTTGCTGTTATTCCAGTAACTGAACATTTAAGCATGAAAAAGCTGGCTAAGGCTTCCGGCAATAAAAAATGCGAGCTACTTGCTTTGAAAAAATTAGTAGCTACTACGGGATATGTTCATGGAGCAAATACCCCTATTGGTATTTATGAACAACACCATTTTCCAATTTTTCTTGATAGCAGTATGAAAAACGAAGACCAGATTGCAGTATCAAGTGGTGAAGTTGGTCGAAGTGTCAAAATTAATCCAGATGATTTGCAAAAAGTAACTGAAGGAACATTTGTCGATTTGCTTGAATAAATAACATTGTAAGCGGTTTTTTATTAGTCGCTTTTGCTATACAATGTGAATGAATAGATTTATATTGTTAATGCAAAGATAGGAAGTATAAAAAATGAAAATGTTTCTAACTACTTTACCTCAAACTGGTGCAGTAGCAAATTGGATTTGGGGTATCATTGGTTTTATTTTAGCTGCTATTGCAATCATGGTAGTCATTGCTTGTACAACTGAAAAAGATAAAAAATAAGTTTATAGGCAGCTATAAAAAAACAGACAGTCAAAAAACTGTCTGTTTTTTTTATGCCCTATTTAGGCTAATTTCTTTTTTAATTTTTTACCTTCCTTGTATGCTTGTTTTAAATCTCCGATTGTTGTACTTGAGCCCTTTTGATTATATACATTCAACACTTCTTGGAAACCATCTGCCAGTCGACTCAAATACTTAAAGACAGTAACTTCGGCAAAGAACAAAATGACTAATAGGAAAATTGCCGTCGTTGAAATTTTTGAAAGTGCAAATAAATTATGAGCGAATATAATCGCAAAAATCAAACACAAAAATGAAATTATAAACACTGTCACACGATACTTATTCATTGGAGCTGAAATTTGATATAAGACCATCATCCCGACCGCAATCAGTAACATTGTAGCGGTCGTAGCCACTTCTTGATGTCCTAATGCCAACACCTGATCGGCTATTACTAAAACAGATACCGCAATCATATCAGTTATCCCACCAGGAATCGCTCTGGTCATTACATTTGGAATGAATTTACCACGAATTCGTGAAAAATTATTTTCTAAAGCTAGCAAAAATGATGGTAAACCAATCGTAAATGCAGAAATAAGTGCGATTTGAGTTGGTCGCAATGGATAAGTTAACGCAAATGCCAAGGTAAAGAAAGTCATTAGCAAAGAAAAAATATTTTTAACTAAAAACAAGCTTGCTGATCTTTCAATATTATTGACTACCCGTCGTCCTTCATTAACAATATCTGGCATTTTTGCAAAATTTGAATCAAGCAAAACAACTTGAGAAGCCTGAACAGCTGCGCTATTACCTGAAGCCATCGAAATTGAACAATCAGCTAATTTCATCGCAAGAATATCGTTCACACCATCACCCGTCATTGCAACAGTATTACCTGCTTTTTGGAGAGCCTTAACTAAATAACGTTTTTGTTCTGGTTTTACACGACCAAAAACATTATATTTTTTAACCGCTTCATCGTAATTATGCTGATCTAATTGCGTCGCATCGATATATTTTTCGCTACCTTTAATTCCTGCTTGTTTTGCAACACGTGATACAGTTAAAGGATTATCTCCTGAAATGACTTTAATTTGAACACCTTGTTTATCAAAATATTGAAAAGTCTTCTTTGCATTTTTTCTAATCGGATTATTAATTAAAACTAGCCCCAATAAATCAACTGGTTCAGTTAGTTTTTCACTCTCATTTTTTAAAGGCTTAGGATATTTTACAAATGCAACTACTCGATAACCCTGACTTGTATACTCATTTAT
>NZ_CANBCP010000048.1 GCF_947367085.1 uncultured Lactobacillus sp.
GAATTATAGGAGATTATAGAAGACTTGCTTTATATGGAGCGGATACTTTAATAGAAGATAAGAAAAAAGATTTAAATAAATTAGAGCTAACAACAGTTGAAAAGAATAACAAAGAAATTAGTACACGTATTGACAGTTTGTATGATATTTTAACTAAAGAATTTAAAGCTCGACCATTTGTAGATAAAAATCAAGATAAAATTGTTAAAGTTTTAAGTCACATGAGTGCAAACTCAGCAAAATTAGTTGCCAAATTAGAACATATTGATGAAAGCTATGAATTAAATCACGGTGAATTGCAAGAGGCTAAAGAATTAGAAAGTCGTGTCAACCATTTAAATGTAGAATTCGGTAGTGACTGTCAAAAATTATCAGATGGTAAAGGCGTATATTCAGATACGGAGCGTAAGTGGCTAGCGATGCTTCAAGAATTAGAGCAGATTGACTCTCGTCAAAAGAAGTTATCTTCTGATGTTGATGGTTTGTTTGATGCTGAAGAGATTGCTAATGATTCAATTGATCATTTTAAGCAAGATGTCTCATTGATCTATCGCCGAGTTGAAAGAAGAAAACTTCCCGGTAAGCCAGAAAGCTTTGTACAAATGTACATTTTGGTAGTTAATGAAATTTCTAAAACTAGTGAGGAATTGAACCAGGTCAGAATTAACTTGGAAAAGATTTCTCATGAACTAATCCAGATTCAAGAAGACATTGATCGTTTGCAAAAAGAAGCGGATGAAATTCTGAGTTCAGCAGATTTGGTTGAACTGACAATGCAGTATTCTAATAAGTATATTAATAATGATGAGATTCAGCGTGCTCGTAAACAAGCATATGATTTATATCAAAATAAATATGAATATAAAGAAGCACTTGATACAATTGCTACTGCTTTAGAAAAGGCAGAACCGGGCTCATATCAGCGAATTGAAAAGGAATACTATGACGAAAAAAAGAAAAATGATGACGAAGAAACTAACAATTAGTAAGAAAGTAATTGCCAGAAGTATCAATTTACGTTAAAATCTCAATATGTTAAAAACGACCTGAAGGGTCGTTTTTTTGAGAAGGGTAAGATAAAGTGATTTATTTTGATAATAGTGCTACAACGAAAGTTTATCCAGAAGCACTTAAAACATATAACAAAGTTAGTGAAGAAATTTGGGGAAATCCATCGAGTTTGCACAAGATGGGTGATCGTGCCCATCAATTACTTGAAGCCTCCCGTAAACAAATTGCCCAATTGCTCGGCGTAAAACCATATGAAATCTTTTTTACGTCAAGTGGTAGTGAATCAGATAACTGGGCGATTAAAGGAACGGCTTTAGCAAAGAGAGAATTTGGAAACCATATCATTACAAGTAGTGTTGAACATGCTGCAGTAAGTAATGCTGTTAAGTCCCTAGAAGATTTGGGCTTTAAAGTTACTGTGTTAGGTGTTGATAGCGATGGGCGAGTTGATCCTCAAGAATTAAAACAAGCTATTACTCACGATACGATTTTGGTATCAATCATGGGCGTTAATAACGAAGTTGGCGCAATTCAACCAATTGATGAAATTAGTGAAGTTTTGAAAGATTATCCTAATATTACCTTTCACGTTGATAATGTCCAGGCATTGGGGAAGAATATTTGGGATAGAGTTTTTACTGATCGTGTAGATTTAATGAGTTTATCTGCTCATAAATTTCATGCTCCACGTGGCGTAGGTATTCTTTATAAAAAAGCAGGTAAGATGATCAAGCCGCTGATTGATGGTGGAGGGCAAGAAAAAGCACTGCGTTCAAGTACTGAAAACTTACCGGCAATTGCTGCTAGTGCCAGGGCAATGCGCTTATATTTGGCTGATGAAGAAGATAATGCAGCCAAAGAATTAGCTGTTAAAGAAAGAATTGTCCAATATCTATCTGATAAGCCAGGAATTCACATCTTTTCTCAAGATAATGACCACTTTGTCCCAAGTATCTTGTGCTTTGCTGTGGAAGGCATTCGCGGAGAAACTTTAGTTCATACTCTTGAGGCCAAAGATATCTATGTTTCGACTACTAGTGCTTGTTCATCAAGAAGCGGGGTTGAAGGATCGACTTTAAGTGCAATGAAAGTTGATGATAGTGTTGCAACTGGTGCAATTAGATTGAGTTTTGATCCATCGAACACACTCACAGAAGCAGATGAATTTATTGCTGAATTTGACAAGATTTACCAACATTTTGCAAAGATTAATCATTTGAAATAAGGTGAAAAAATGAAATATACAGAAGTGATGATTCGCTATGGAGAATTATCAACTAAAGGTAAGAACAGAAAAGATTTTATTGGCCGCTTAGCTGGTAACATCACGCGTTTGTTAAATGATTTTCCTGAAGTTGAGATTCATCCTAAGCATGATAGAATGCACATCGTTTTAAATGGTGCGCCTTTTGAAGAAATAGACAGTCGTCTAAAGCGCGTCTTTGGTATTCAAACATATTCTCCAACAATTAAAGTTGAAAAAACTCTTGATGCTATTAAAAAGACCTCTTTGGAATTAATGCAGGCAACATATCAAGAGGGGATGACTTTTAAGGTTAATACACGTAGAAGTGATCATGACTTTGAATATGATACCAATCAATTGAATGCCTTAGTGGGAGATTATCTTTTTGATAATATGCCAAACTTAAAAGTTCAGATGAAAAAGCCTGATCTGGTATTGCGTATCGAAGTTAGAAAAGATGCCATCTATATTTCTAACCAGTTGATCCATGGTGCAGGTGGTATGCCAGTTGGTACTGCCGGTAAGGCCATGATGATGCTATCTGGCGGAATTGATTCACCAGTGTCATCTTATCTGGCATTAAAACGTGGTGTTGAAATTGAAATGGTTCACTTCTTTAGTCCTCCGTATACTAGTGATAAGGCATTAGCTAAGGCTAAGGAATTGACTGGGATTTTGGCAAATTACAGCGGTAAGATTAATTTTATCGCAGTTCCATTTGCTGAAATTCAAGAACAAATCAAAGAAAAGTTGCCAGAGGGTTATCTGATGACCATTCAGCGTCGCTTTATGTTGCAATTAGCAGACCGCATTCGCGCAAAACGTGGTGGCCTAGCAATTTTTAACGGTGAATCCGTTGGTCAAGTGGCATCTCAAACTTTGGAATCAATGGTAGCAATCAATGACGTAACAACTACACCAGTTATTCGTCCGGTTGCGACAATGGATAAAACTGAAATTATTCGTTTGGCCGAAGAAATTGGCACCTTTGATTTGTCAATTAAGCCGTTTGAAGATTGTTGTACAATCTTTGCCCCTCCACGTCCTAAGACTAAGCCAAAACTTGATGAAGCAAGAAAGCTTGAAGCAAGATTAGATGTCGAAGGTTTAATTCAAAGAGCACTTGATGGAATTGAAGTTACACCAATTTATCCAAACCAAAAATTCTTGGATGATAAGGCTCAAGAAGATCAAGACTTATTATAAAAAAACGCTAGCAGTCGATTCTGCTGGCGTTTTTAGTTAAAATGAGGAATGAGCAGGTGAGAAGATGAGAATTGATAAATATCTGGCAAACATGAATGTTGGATCAAGAAAACAAGTCCATAAATTAATCAAAGACGGCATCGTTAGCGTAAATGGGCAAATGGTCAATACGCCGAAAATGCAAGTGGCCCCAGATGATGAAGTGATGGTAGGGCAAGAGAAAGTTTCTTATAAACAGTATCATTACTTTTTGATGAATAAGCCTAAAGGGGTTTTATCAGCTACGGAAGATTTGCATCAAAAGACGGTTTTGGATTTACTTGATGCGCAAGATCGTTATCAAAAATTAGCTCCGGTTGGCAGACTTGATAAAGATACGACTGGACTTTTGCTTATTACGAATGACGGTCAATTTACCCATAATTTGCTAGCCCCTAATAAGCATGTCGATAAAGTTTATCGCGCAAGTATTGCAGGAGTTGCAGATGAAAGTACAGTAGAAGAATTTGCAAAAGGGATGCAATTGGGCGATGGAACCAAGTTGAAGCCTGCAAAGCTGAAGATTTTGTCACAAGATAAGAAAAATGACACATCAGAAGTTGAAGTTACGATTAGTGAAGGAAAATACCACCAAATTAAGCGCATGTTTGGTGCATCAGGTATGAAAGTTGTCGAGTTAGAGCGCTTGACTATGGGAGATTTAAAATTAGATCTGAATTTAAAACGTGGACAGTATCGCGAACTGACTGATCAAGAAGTTAAAGTTTTAGAAAACAGTAAGTAATAAAAATTCTACTTAGCTATACTTTTCTCTTTCTAATTAACATGCTATAATCAAAAACAAAGCAAAAGTTAAGAGGTATTAGCTTCATTAACAGAGAAAGGCCACAATGCTGAGAGGCTGGAAGTTAGTTTGTAGCTTAACTGCTAATTTACTGAAATTATAGTAAGTTTATTCGGATATAGCACCGTTATCGCTTTAAAGAGAAATAGCTTATGCTATTTAATTTAGGTGGTACCGCGGAAAATTTTCGTCCTAGACATTTTGTCTAGGACTTTTTTTATGGAGGCAGATAATAAATGACGAACTTAGCGCCAAAATATGATCCAAATGAGGTTGAAAAGGGTAGATATCAAACTTGGCTTGATGAAGATTTATTCAAGCCATCTGGTGATAAAAAAGCTCATCCTTATTCAATCGTTATCCCACCCCCAAATGTAACTGGTAAGTTGCACTTGGGACATGCCTGGGATACTGCAATTCAAGATACTTTAATTCGTTTTAAGCGTATGCAAGGTTATGACACTTTGTACTTACCAGGAATGGACCACGCCGGAATTGCTACCCAGGCTAAAGTTGAAGCAAAATTGCGCAAGCAAGGTAAAGATCGTCACCAAATGGGACGTGAAGCTTTTGTTAAGCAAGTTTGGGACTGGAAAGATGAATATGCATCAATCATCAAGGGACAATGGGCTAAGATGGGTCTTTCACTTGATTATTCTCGCGAAAGATTCACCCTTGATAAAGGTTTATCCAAGGCTGTAAAAAGAGTTTTTGTACAGCTTTACAATGAAGGCTTGATTTACCGTGGTGAATACATTATCAACTGGGATCCAGCTTTGCAAACTGCTTTGAGTGATATCGAAGTTATTCATAAAGACGATAAGGGTGCCTTCTACCACATTAAGTATCCATTTACAGATGGTTCTGGTTTTGTAGAAATTGCAACAACTCGTCCAGAAACTATGTTTGGTGATACTGCAGTAGCAGTTGCACCGGGAGATCCAAGATACAAGGATATTGTTGGTAAGGAATTAGTATTGCCACTAGTTGGTCGCCATATTCCAATTATTGAGGACCAACACGTAGATCCAGAATTTGGTACTGGTTTAGTTAAGATTACCCCAGCACATGATCCTAATGACTTCCAAGTAGGTAACCGTCATAATTTAGAGCGCATCAATGTTATGAATGATGATGGAACTATGAACAAAGAAGCTGGTAAGTACGCTGGCATGGATCGTTTTGAAGCACGTGAAGCTTTAGTTAAAGATCTAAAACAAGAAGGCTACTTAATCAAAGTTGAACCGATTGTCCACTCAGTTGGTCACTCAGAACGTTCTGGTGTTCAAGTAGAACCGAGATTATCTAAACAATGGTTCGTTAAGATGAAGCCTTTAGCTGAAAAAGTTCTTGAAAACCAAAAGACTGATGGTAAAGTCAACTTTGTTCCAGAAAGATTTGAGGCTACACTAAATCACTGGATGGAAGATGTTCATGACTGGGTTATTTCTCGTCAATTATGGTGGGGCCACAGGATTCCAGCTTGGTACAATAAAAAGACTAGTGAAACCTATGTTGGTGAAGAAGCTCCTAAAGATATTGAAAATTGGGAGCAAGATCCAGATGTACTTGATACTTGGTTTTCTAGTGCACTTTGGCCATTTTCAACAATGGGCTGGCCAGATGAAAATTCAGAAGACTTTAAACGTTATTTCCCAACTAATGCTTTAGTTACAGGTTATGACATTATTTTCTTCTGGGTTTCTAGAATGATTTTCCAAAGTCTTCATTTTACTCACGAACGTCCATTTAATGATGTTGTTTTGCACGGACTTATGCGTGATGAGCAAGGCCGTAAGATGAGTAAATCCCTAGGTAATGGTGTCGATCCTATGGATGTGGTAGATAAATATGGTGCTGACGCTCTTCGTTGGTTCTTATTAAATGGTACTGCTCCAGGTCAAGATACACGTTATGACCCTAAGAAGTTATCTGCTGCTTGGAACTTTATCAATAAGATTTGGAACGCAAGTCGTTTTGTGATTATGAACTTGCCTGAAGATGCAAAACCAGCTCATATACCAGATGTAGATAAGTTTGACTTAGCTGATAGCTGGATTTTTGATAGATTAAACCATACCGTAAGTGAAGTAAATCGTTTATTTGATGAGTATCAATTCGGCGAAGCAGGTCGTGAATTGTACAACTTTATCTGGAATGACTTTTGTGATTGGTATATCGAAATTTCTAAGGTTGCTTTAAATGGTGATGACCAAGAATTAAAGACTAGAAAGCAAGAAAACTTAATTTGGATCCTTGACCAAATTTTACGTTTGATGCACCCAATTATGCCATTTGTAACTGAAAAATTATGGCTTTCAATGCCTCATGAAGGTAAGTCAATTATGACTGCATCATACCCAGTTACTCATAAAGAATTTGAAAATGAAACTGCAGATCAAGATATGAATTTCATGATTGAAGTTATTAAAGCTGTACGTAATATTCGTATGGAAGTTAATGCTCCAATGTCTTCAGCAATTGATATCATGATTCAATTAGACGACACCGCAAACGAACGTATTTTAGATGAGAATGCAGATTATGTTGAAAACTTCTTACATCCTAAGAATTTGAAAGTTGCAAGTGATATTGAAGCACCAAAACTTGCTAAGACTGCTGTAATTCCAGGGGCGCAAGTATTTGTTCCTTTGACTGAATTGGTTAATGTAGATGAAGAATTAGCTAAGATGGAAAAAGAAGAACAACGTCTTGAAGGTGAAGTTGAAAGAGCAGAAAAGAAGCTTTCTAACCAAGGCTTTGTTGCACATGCTCCAGAAGCAGTTGTAAACAAGGAAAAGGAAAAGAAAGCTGATTACGAAAGTCAACTTGCTGGTGTTCGTGAAAGAATTAAAGAATTGAAAGAAAGTAACTAAGATTGATGCAAGTACAAGAAGTTATTCATAATATTGAAACTCTGCCTCGCCTGCATGAAAAAAATGATTTATCTTATATCAAAAAAGTTTTAGCCGTTTTAGGAAATCCTCAAGACCAAGTTAAAACCATTCATATAACGGGTACCAATGGCAAGGGTTCGACTTCTTATTATCTTTCAAATCTAATTAAAAAGGCCGGACAAAAAACCGGTCTTTTTGTTTCCCCATATATTGAAAGATTCAATGAGAGAATTCAGTTAAATGGTGATTTGATTAGTGATGAGGATTTAGTAAAGGGGTATCAGGTTGTCACTCAAGCGATTGCTGATATAAAGCAAAGTGATCCTAATTTTGATTTGGTGACATTTGAATTTGAGACAGCGATTGCCTTTTGGTATTTTGCTTATAAAAAATGTGACTATGCTGTGATTGAAGTGGGTATTGGTGGTCAGCATGATAAAACCAATGTGATAAATCCAGAAGTTAGCATAATTACAACTATTGGTCTTGATCATGAAAAAATTATTGGACCAACAATTTCAGATATCGCTCGTGAAAAAAGTGGAGTGATAAAGAAAAATACTCCGGTAGTGTTAGGAAATGTTCCCACAAATGTTTTATCAATCTTACTTGAGAAAGCAAAAAATGAGCAAGCTCCCGTTTCTCAGCTTGGAAAAGATTTTACAGTGAAAGATGAAGATAAAATCATCTTTGAAGAGAAAAATTCAAAGTTAGATTTTAATCAGCGCCCAATTTCAGAAAGCTATGATGTGGCGATTGCTTATCGAGCATTCGAATTCTTGAATTTGCCATTAGATAAGTTGAAAGTGCAAGAAGCCATCAATAACACAAAAATTCCGGGACGCTATGATGTATTGCAAACTAGTCCTTTGATTATTGCTGATGGTGCTCACAATATCCAGGCGATAAGACAGCTTTTAAGTTACATACATAAATTACCAACTAAAAGAGTAAAGTTTTTAATGGGGATGATGAAAGATAAGGATTTAAAAGAAATTTTTGATTTATTTAGTCCTCAAGATGAAATTTATTTAAAGAGAATTGATTATCCACGATCAGCAAATTTTGATGATTTTAAAGATGAATTGAAAAAAGAAGCAGTTTATGATGAAGATTATAAAGATTTATTTGATAAACTAGCATCTAGCTTGGATAGTAATGAAATTTTAGTTGTAACTGGTTCATTTTATTTAGTAGGTGCGATTCTTAATTATTGGAGAAAAAAGCATGAAATTTGATGGCTTAAAAGATAATATTTCAGGATTAATTTTTGATATGGATGGCCTTTTGGTCAATTCTGAACGTTTATATTGGCAGGCAAATATTCAAGCTGCAAAAGAATATAACTTGAATATTCCGGAAGATTCATATTTAAAATTAGTTGGCTCAAGTGCCAAAGATATGGAGAATTTTTATCATAAATATTTTAAGACAACTGAATTACGTGATGAATTTATTAAAAGAACTGATGATTTGGTTTGGCAGTGGGCTGATGAAGGAAAATTAAGGCTTCGCCCAGGTGTCCAAGAAGCATTGGATTACTTTGATCAACAGGGTATGAAAATGTCAATTGCCTCAAGCAATTATAACGAATATGTCGAAAAATTTTTATGGGTGACAGGTATTAGACAATACTTTGTTTTCCACTTAAGCTATAAAAATGTTCTTCAGGATCATCTAGAACCTAAGCCTGCTCCAGATATTTATTTACTGGCTCAAAAAAAGATGGAGCTCCCTAAAAATCAGCTACTTGTATTTGAAGATTCAAGTACTGGAGTTACTGCTGCTCACAATGCCGGTTTAGATTGTATTATGGTTCCTGATTTAAAGCCGGCAACTGAAGTTGATAGAGAAGATGCTTTAATTTGTAAAGATTTTTATGAAGTTATAGATAAAATAAAGTAGGATTCGTGTAATAAATAGTGGAGGTAAAAAATGGAAACATTAAAATCAAAACACTATTTATTGAAGGATGATCGTCAGCTTATTGAAGAGATTTTAGAAATCCTACATGAAGAAAATATTCGAAACTTTGATGACTTACAAAAGTTTTTGGATAAAAATGGAATTGTTAATTTTTCAGACTTTTGGAATTATTGTTCAGGTCCATTTTGTAGTGACAAGCTAGCACTGTGGACAGAAATATTTATAAAACGAATTAAAGCTTTAAATACCGGAAATTTAGAAAAATTTATGTCTAGTTCTCAGGTTGGCTATTATTTAGCAAGCAAAATGAGTGGACAAAATCAGGAGCAACTTTATGGTATTTATTTGGACTCGAAAAATAAAATAGTAGCAGAAAAGCTGATTTTTCAAGGAACCTTGAATAAGGCGGTTGTTCATCCACGAGACATTTTTCGTTGGGCATTAATTTATAACTGTGCATCTTTTTTTGTTGTTCATAATCATCCAAGTGGAGATACCACTCCATCAGCTCAAGATCTCAAAATTACTAAACAAATTAAGAAAACTAGTGAAGCTATTGGGATTCAGTTTATGGACCATTTTATTGTTTCAGATAATACTTATTTGAGTTTTCGAGAGTCGGAACTTCTTTAAAGCTTTATAAAGTCTGAAAGCCATCTCTTAAGATTTGATTTTGTATGCTATAATATCAGGGACTAAATAAAGACGATTTAGGCACTTTTTAAAAAATATGAAAATAACTAATTAAGGAGAGATTTGGTGTGTTTGGATTAGGTTCAAAGAATATTGGTATTGATTTGGGAACTGCCAATACCTTGGTATATATTGAAGGTAAGGGAATTGTTTTACGTGAACCTTCAGTGGTAGCCAAGAACACGCAAACAGGCGAGATTATTGCGGTAGGTTCTGAAGCAAAAGAAATGATTGGTAGAACTCCAGGAACAATTAGAGCAATTCGTCCAATGAAAGATGGTGTAATTGCCGATTATGATACTACTGCAGCGATGCTTAAGTATTTCATGGAAAAAACTGTAGGTAATTCAAAGCCAGCAGCTATGATCTGTGTTCCATCTGGTGTTACTGAAGTTGAAAAGCGTGCAGTAATTGATGCAGCTAGAGTTGCTGGTGCACGTGAAGCATATGTAATTGAAGAACCATTTGCTGCTGCTATTGGTGCTGGTCTTCCAGTTATGGATCCAACTGGTTCAATGGTTGTTGATATTGGTGGAGGTACTACTGATGTTGCTACAATTTCATTAGGTGGTATCGTTTCATCACGCTCAACTAGAATGGCTGGAGATAAATTTAACAGCGCTATTTCTACTTATATTCACCAGAACTTCAACTTATTAATTGGTGAAAGAACTGCCGAAACTATCAAGATTCAAATTGCCTCTGCTTCTGTTGAAAAAGCTGCAGAAATTGAATCAATGAATATCAGAGGGCGTGATTTGGTAACTGGTTTGCCAAAATCAATCGATGTCAACGCAACAGATGTTGCTAAAGCAATACAAGAAGTTGTGCAAAACATTATCGTTGCTATTAAAGAAACTTTAGAAGAAACCTCTCCAGAAATCGCTGCTGATGTCATCGATCATGGTATTGTATTAACAGGTGGTGGAGCTTTATTAAAGAACTTGCCTGAAGTTATTTCTGATTCAACAAAAGTTCCTGTATTTATTGCACAAGATCCGCTTGACTGTGTAGCTATCGGAACCGGTGAATCTCTTAAAAATATTGAAGTAATGCGTAAAAGACATTAATTAAGAGGCCGGCAAATATCCGGCCTTTTCTTATTAGGAAAGTAACTCAATGAAAAAATTTTTCAGAAATAAAAAAGTTTTAACGATTTTTGTAGTCATTATTGCAATCTTGAGCGTTCTTTCTATCACTGTACGCATGCGAAATCGTCGAGATACCCCTTTATTTATTCAAAAAATGGGTAATGATACAGTTACTGTAATAACGCAAATTGTGAATTGGCCGCTTAATTTGGTAACTGGTGGAGCAAGCAATGTACAAAGTTTGCTTAATACCCAAGAAGAAAATGATCATTTAAAGAAACAAATTGATGATCTTGGACAAACTAAGGCACGCAATAATTCGCTTGAAGCTGAAAATGATCAATTAAAATCTGCTTTAAAATTAAAGAACTCATTAACTGATTATGACATCATAAATGGTTCAGTTATTTCTAGAGCGCCAGATACTTGGTCCGATTTATTGATAATTGATCAGGGTTCACGTGCTGGTGTTAAAAAGAATATGGCTGTAATGTGTGACGGTGGATTAATTGGACGAATTTTAGAAGTTAGCGCTACTAGTTCTAAAGTTGAATTAATTACTTCAACTGATAAATCAGCTAATAGATTTTCTGTTGAAGCCAGATCTAGCAAAGACAAGATGGTTCACGGAATAATCTCAGTTAATGGAGACGATCAATTAACATTTACTCAAGTTGTTGATGGGCGTAAGCTTAAAAAAGGTACAAAAGTTTACACCAGTGGTATGGGCGGACGTTCACCAAAAGGATTGTTAGTAGGGACTGTTCAAAAGACTACTAGAGATACTTATGGCTTATCAGATGTTATTCAAATTAAGCCTGCTGGCAATTTAAATGATCCTTCTATAGTTTCAGTCATTCGCAGAAAGGTGGAAGACTGATGAATGTGTTACGACGTTGGTATGTAGCATTGGCACTTTTAGGCGCAGTAGTGCTTGATGGAATTTGTGCCTATCGTTTTCAAGGAGTCTTATTTCACGGCTTCGGCAGTGCTGCCTGCTGGTTTACTGTTGTCGGAATCGTCTTAATTGGATTGTGTGATGACCAAAATATCGATAATGTTTGGTTAAGCCTTGGAATCGGCATAATTGCGGATGTGTTTTATTTAGGCTTTATCGGTATTTATACTGTGATTTTTCCCTTGATTTGTTATGCAGCAGAAAAAATTGCCAGGTTCTTGCCTGAAGTGTTTATTTCAAGATTGTTCGTAGCTTTAGTAGCATATTTATTAGTAGATATTTATGTATTTTTAGTTTCTAATGCTATTGGAGTGATTAAAGCCTCAATAATTGATTTGGTAAAATCATTTGTGCCTAGTTTGATTGTGTGCTTAATCATTTTCTTGATTACATATGCTTTTTGGGTTTGGCTTGTAGAGAAATATCCATTCTTAGATAAGCGCACACCGTATTGATCAAAATTAAAAGGACGTCTTTAGACGCCCTTTTTTGTTACTGAATTAAGTATTGAATTGCTACACCAAATACACCGAACAAGGTGACGATGGCCATCAGCCATGCCATAACAATGGTTAATTTTTGAAAACCAGATTTTTTCTTTTTCTTGCGCATGCCAAAACCTCCTATGTTGTTTTTATTCTAGCTTAGTAGATAAAGTTTTGCAATTTAATCTCTTTATCTTAAAAATAATGTAAAATAAGATAAATGGAGGTCATTATGGACTTAATTTGGATTTTTTTACTACCGATCATTGGCTTAGCTTTGGCTGCTTTAGTAACTAGAGTATTTCCTAGGGCAAAATTTAGAGGATATGACGTTTTACCGTTTTTCTTTGCAATTGCCTGCCAACTAATTACAATGCAAAATCATAAACCATCGTTTTTACCTTACGGTTTTTTGTTGTATTTTATTTTAGTAATTATAGTTGCAATAAAGATAGCTGTTGAGAATAAAAATATTTCTTTAGGAAAAACAATTCGTGTGTTGTGGGATTATCTGACTGCCTGTTCAGTAC
>NZ_CANBCP010000049.1 GCF_947367085.1 uncultured Lactobacillus sp.
TGTTTTAGTAGCCTTATTTAATTTTTAGAAAAAGGAAATTTAGAAATGAAAATTGCAATTATCGTTCCAATGCCTGAAGAAGCAGAGTTTTACGATAAGCATTTCCCATCTAAAAACAAAGAAATGTTCGGATCAACAGAATTCGAACATTTTTCTGTAAATGGAAATGACATTTATTTAGGACTTGCTGGAATTGGCAAAGTTAATGCTGCTATGAATTTAGCAAGTTTGTTAACTAAGCAAAAGATTGATTTGATTTTTATGACTGGGTCAGCAGGCTCTTTGCAAGACAATGTCCATCGCAAAGACTTAATTTTACCTAATAAGTTTATGTATCACGATGCACATAATACTAGTGCAGGTAACTATGTTGAAGGCCAAATTCCGCAAGAGCCAGCAGGTTATGTCTTAGATAGCAAGGCTAGAGATGACTTTAAAAATTATCTGATCAAAAACAACATTGCCTTTAAAGAGGGGATGATTGTGACAGGTGATAGCTTTATTTCTTCACAAAAGCAAAAAGATGATATTAAGAAAAACTTTCCGGATGCTCTAGGTGTTGAGATGGAAGGTGCAGCTTTTGCCCAAGTGGCAAGTCACTTTAATATTCCACTAGTTGCTATGCGTGCTATTTCAGATAATGGTGATGAAAATGCGGACAATGACTTTGACAAATTTGTTCAAGAAGTTGGCCAAAAAGCAGCTGAAGTAATTTCTTCATATTTAGAAGAGAATGTTTTAGATTAGAAATTTAGACCTAGTTGATCGTAGCTAGGTCTATTTTTATGTTAAAATAAAGCAGCACACTTATAAAATGTAAGGAAAACAAAGAGGGTTATTTTTAATGAATAAGAAATATATTTATCTTGATAATGCTGCAACAACACCCATGGACCCAGCTGTTGTGGCAAGGATTAGTGATGAAATGGCCAATGATTTTGGAAATGCCTCAAGTCAACATGCTTTAGGCAGAAAAGCGCGCCAAGTTGTTGACCAAGCACGCCATGAAATAGCTAAAACAATTAATGCTCAAGATAAAGAAATAATCTTTACTAGTGGTGGATCTGAAAGCAATAATAACGCTATTTTAGGGACCGCTCGCGCTCGCAAGAATATAGGCAAGAAAATAATCACTACCCAAATTGAACATCCATCAGTTTTAAATCCGATGAAACGTCTAGAAGATGAAGGCTATCAAGTCGTATATCTAGATGTTGATGAAACAGGACATATTGATTTAAATCAGCTAAAAAATGAATTGACTGATGATACGATTTTGGTTTCAACTATGGCTGTTAATAATGAAGTAGGATCTATTATGCCATTGCAAGAAATTGGCGATATTGTTAAAGATAGCAATGCATATTTTCATGTCGATGATGTTCAAGGCTTTGGCACAATTGATATTGACGTCGCTAGCATGCATATCGATTTATTGTCAGTTTCTGCTCATAAGGTTAATGGACCGAAGTTTTTGGGCTTTCTTTTTGAAAGAGATGGTATTAAGGTTAGCGACTTACTTTTAGGTGGCGAACAAGAATTAAAGCGACGTCCAGGAACCGAGAATGTACCAGGAATTGCTGGCTTTGGCGTTGCAGCAAGTGAGTTAAATAAATTAGATAAAACAGCCCTGCAAGAAAAATACGCTCATTTTCAAAAGATTATTCTAAATGCCTTAGATCAAAATAAGATTGATTATGAAATCAATGGTTCTATTAAAGGACCTGTATCTCACCATACTCTTAATTTATGGCTTAAGGGTGTCGGCACTTATTCTGCTTTAACTAGCCTTGATTTAGCTGGTTTTGCCGTTTCTGGTGGCTCAGCATGTACTGCGGGTTCACTTCATCCATCACATGTTTTAACTGCAATGTATGGAGCGGATTCACCTAGATTAAGTGAGTCTATCAGGATTAGTTTTGGCCGATTCAATACAGATCAAGAAGTTGAAAGTTTTGCTCTAGCTTTAGTTAAAATGTGTCAAAGAATAGCAAATAAGAGATAAGCTGTTTATTATTTGCTAGTTTTGTATAATAGATTATAGAAATTTATATACTTGACACTTACTAAAAATAAGATAATAATATTGAGAGTGATATTTTATGGCAAACACAGTAATTATTAATGGCGATAATCGTAAGTTTACAATTAATCCTGAAATTAAGCGTTATGCGTTAATTGACGCAGGTTTTACTAGGACCAAGCGTGGCAATTTTATGTATAAGCATCCCTTGTACAATGATTCACCTTACAATGCCACATGTCAGTTAAAGCTAACAATCAATGAAGAATTGGATCATTTGACAATGGTCATAACTGATCGAAATGGTTTACAAAAGGTAAATATCTTTAAAAATAAGCAGCTTGCTCCAATGGTTGAATTACTTAATTTCATGCTGAAAGACCTCGAGGATCGCCAAATTATTACACCTTGCTAAAAGGAGAAATAAAAAATGGTAGATAACAGCAAAATTAGAGTCGTTGTTGGTATGAGTGGTGGGGTAGATTCATCGGTTTCTGCATTACTTCTCAAACAACAAGGCTTTGATGTTGTCGGCGTCTTCATGAAAAATTGGGATGATACTGATGATTCAGGAGTCTGTACGGCAACTGAAGATTACGAAGATGTAAAAAAAGTTGCCGATGAGATCGGTATCCCATATTATTCAATTAATTTTGAAAAAGAGTATTGGGAGAGAGTATTTCAATATTTCTTAGGAGAATATAAAAAAGGTCGAACTCCTAATCCAGATGTAATGTGTAATAAGGAGATCAAATTCAAATCATTTTTGGATTTTGCTATGGATTTAGACGCAGATTATATTGCAATGGGTCATTATGCAAAGACGCGTGTTGATGAAAACGGTGTAGTTCATATGATGCGCCCTAAAGATGGTAACAAAGATCAAACTTATTTTTTGAGTCAACTTTCTCAAGACCAGTTAAAGAAGGTAATTTTCCCGCTTGCTAATTTAACCAAACCCCAAGTTCGTGAAATTGCTAAAGCTGCAGGACTTGCTACTGCTAAAAAGAAAGATTCAACAGGAATTTGTTTTATAGGGGAACGTAATTTTAAGAAGTTCTTGAGTGAATTTCTACCAGCACAAGCCGGTGAAATGGTTACTCCGGATGGTAAAGTAGTTGGCAAACACGCGGGGCTTATGTATTACACTATTGGTCAAAGATCTGGTTTAGGATTAGGTTCGACTAAAGAATCGACTGACCCATGGTTTGTTGTTGGTAAAGATTTGAAAAATAACAAATTGATTGTTGAACAAGGCTATGATAGTGAGTTGCTGTATTCTGATAGCTTAGATGGTAGTGAAGTTTCATTTTTCACTGGGATGCCTGATGCTGACTTTACATTAAAGTGCACAGCGAAATTCCGCTATCGTCAACCTGATGTTGGTATTACTTTACACTACAACAAGGCAACTAACACCGTTCACGTTGATTTTGATGAACCAGCTCGTGCAGTTACCCCAGGACAAGAGATCGTCTTTTACAAGGGCGAAGAATGCCTAGGTAGCGCTACAATTGATCATGCTTACAAAGATAGCAAAATGCTTCAGTTAGTATAATTTTAAAAGTCAGATTTGTTTTTTAGACAGATCTGACTTTTTTTCTTGTTTGCTTGTTAAAGTAAGGTCGAAAAACTTATAATTGTCTATATATCGAATGGAGAATAAAAGAAAATGAAGCTATATTTTGTTAGACATGGAAAAACTAAATGGAATTTAGAAGGACGCTATCAAGGCGGTAGTGGTAATTCACCTTTATTACCTGAAAGCTATGAGGATATTAAAAAATTAGCAGAGTATTTGAATAGTAAAAACACCAAATTTAAAGCATTTTATGCTAGCCCTTTACAAAGAGCATTAACGACCGCTGTTATGTTAAGAAATGATATGGGTATAAATGTACCAGTTATTGTTGATAATCGCTTAAAAGAGTTTAATTTGGGCGATTTAGAAGGGATGAAGTTTGTCGATGCTGAAAGACAATATCCTGCTCAAATCAAAGCCTTTCGTTATGAACCTGACCGTTATGATCCTTCAACTTTTCACGGTGAAAACTTTGATCATATGATTGCTCGTGGCAAAGATTTAATTAGTGATATTGTTAAGCGTTATCCCAATAAAGATGATAATGTCTTGTTAGTGAGCCATGGGGCTGCATTATGTGCTTTAACAAGAAGTTTGGAAGGTTATCCAATTGCTGATATTCGTAAGCGTGGCGGTTTGACTAATACTAGTTTGACTGTCTTGGAAACAGATGATGAAGGCAAAACTTTCCAAGAAAAATTGTGGAATGAAACGTCATATTTGGACCGTAAAATTACTAGTCGGGATACGATCTAATGGATAAAAAAATAATGAAATTGTATGATACTGGTCATGTTGATCAGGCTATACATTTATTAATTAAAGAAATTGATAATAATCCTAAGCAAATCGATAATTATTTACAATTATCGACTATTTTGATTGAACAAAATTCAGCTGATCAAGCATTAGAGCTCTTAAAGAAAGCTCAACAAGTAGTTATACAGCCGGAAAAATTATCTTACAATATTGCAATTTGTTATTACATGCTGGGTGATTTTGAAAAGTCACTTGAGATAATGAATAAATTGCCTAATGATGATGAGACTTATTATCAGAAAGCATTGATTTTTATGAAGTTAGGGCAATATCAAAAGGCTCTAGCTTTTGCTTTGACGATCAAAAAAATGGATGCACGCAGTTTGGAGTTAATCGGAGATATTTGGTTGAGCTTAGGTGATTTGAAAAATGCCCGTGCTTATTTTGATAAGATTCCAGAAAATAAGCGTAGTGCAAAGGATAATTTTTTATTGGGATTAACTATCTTTAATCAAGATAAAGATCAAGCACAAAAATTTTTTGAGAAAGCCAAAAAACAGGATAAAAATTATGTTGCTCATGCTGAAAAGCAATATGCAGCAATAGCAAAATTGATTCGAGGAAAAGATGGCAGAAATTGAGTTTAGTGGTCGCTTAAATAGTATTGTCTTTGAAAATGAACAAGACTTATTTAAGATTTTAGATGTTGATATTTTATCTCCAATTTCTGGATTTGATCGAGAAGATATTAGAGTTACGGGTAATTTTGGAGATCTTCAAGTAGGGGCTAGTTACCATTTTAATGGTGAATTAATAACTCATCCTAAGTTTGGTCAGCAATTTAAGGCGTACTCATATAGTCAAGTTTTACCTCATGAAGAATCGAGTCTAATTAAATATTTAAGTTCAGATCGTTTTCCAGGAATTGGAAAAAAAGCAGCTGAAAAAATTATTACTGAATTAGGTACTGATGCTTTAGATGCAATTAAAAAGAATCCCAATGAGATTCAAAAACTCTCTTTGACAGCCAAACAAAAAGATGTTCTTTTGCAAGGCGTAAATCAAATGGATTCTTTTTCTGATGTGGTCTTAAAATTAGCCAGATATGGCATTAGAAAAAAGGTCGCAGCTAATATTTATAAAGCTTACCATGCTGATGCAATCAAAAAATTAGAAGATGATCCTTATGCTTTAGTCGGTGAAATTCGCGGTTTCGGCTTTAAAACGGCAGATACTATTGGTAGAGAAATAGGAATTGAAGAAAGTGATATCAGACGTCTGCAAGGAGCTATTTGCCAAGTATTAGAAAGTGCCTTAGCTCAAGAAGGCGATACTTACGTCAAGCTAGCAGATTTGCTCACACAGGCAAGTAAATTGCTTTCTTTGGAACAATTTGACGCTTTAGCTAATGCAGTTAATAATTTGCAAGAAAAAGGTAAGGTTGTAGTTGATGGAGAAAATGCTGCTTTAACTAATATTTTTAATTTAGAAAATGATATTGCTCGTGATTTAAAACGATTAGTCAAAACTAGACCAAGTGTTGAAAAATTTTCTGATAAAGAGATTACTACTGCAATTGCTAAAGCAGAAAAGTCGTTAAAAATTACTTATGACGATACTCAAAAAGAAGCAATCAAGAATGCTTTAAATAATCCAATTTCAATTTTAACAGGAGGTCCAGGTACCGGTAAAACTACCATTATCAATGGAATTCTACTTTGCCTGCAGCAACTTGAAGATATTCCGACGGCTAGTTTGTATAGTGATGATCCTCCATTTTTACTTGCTGCTCCAACAGGCAGAGCTGCTAAGAGAATGGGAGAAGTGTCTAATATTTCTGCTAAGACCATCCACCGAATGCTGGGTCTAGGAATTGGGGAAAGTAGTGACGTTGGGGATTTAAATGAATTAAATGGTGATATTTTAATCGTTGATGAGATGTCAATGGTTGATATGTTTTTGTTTAAAATGTTGATTAAAAGTATTGATACTACAAAACATATTGTGTTTGTCGGTGACCAAGACCAACTTCCATCGGTAGGCGCTGGAAATGTCTTCAGCGATTTAATTGCTTCAGGTGCTTTTCCAACTACACGATTGAAAGTTATCCATAGACAAGGGGATGACTCATCAATTATTTCCTTAGCGCATGCGATTAATGAAAATCGAGCCGAGCAAGTTATTTTTTCTAAAACTAAAAACTATTCTTTTATTCCATGTCCTAGTAATCAAATTGCACCAGCTATAGAGCAAATTGTAAACTTGGCTTTAAAAAAAGGCTTTGAAAAAGATGATATTCAAGTATTAGGCGCAATGTATCACGGTAATGGTGGAATTAATAATCTGAATGATATTTTGCAAAATATTATGAATCCTAAAAAGCCTGAAGCTAAAAAAATAGAAGCTCATAATGAAGTTTTTAAGATTGGTGATCGAATTTTACAACTTCAAAATAATCCTGAAAAAGATATTTACAATGGGCAAATCGGAAAAGTTATTGGAATTGACGAAAATAATAAATCAGAATGTTTCATTGCTAATTTTGATGATCGTGAAATAAAGTTTGGCTTAAAAGATCTGACCGACCTAACACGCGCTTATGCAATTACTATTCATAAATCTCAAGGTTCGGAGTTTCCACTTGTTATTCTTAATTTAACAATGCAAAATTATATGATGCTCAGAAAAAATTTGCTCTATACTGCAATTACCAGAGCTGAAAAAAATCTGGTTATGGTGGGAGAAAAAAGAGCCTATGAGATGGCTTTAAGTACTTCTGGCAATGATCGAAAAACAGATTTAACACGTAAAATTAGAATTCAATTAGATATAAAGCCAGCTAAAAAATTAACTAGTGTTGTTAGTTCACAGATTCAAGAAGATAAAGAAAAACCTTCAGAAATTGAACAAGAAGTTCATCAAAATGAACAAACAAGTTTAAATCTAGAGGAAGCAATTGACCCTGAAGAAATGATTTTAACACCCCAATTAATTTATTCCGGAAAAATTGATCCAATGATCGGAATGGAAAATGTAAAACTTGGCATCCATAAACCAAAATAAATCAGAATTTATTTAAATTCTGATTTTTTAATGCTTTAAAATAGACAGGACTATACCAATATGATTTAATTACTATATACAGAAAGCGCTTTCTTATAGAAATATAAATTTTATCGAAGGGAGCTTATTATGGATTCCAAAAATCAAAAAACGAACTGGCTTCAAAAACACTTGATGCCAGTTGCTGCAAAACTTGGTCAAAATACTGGTCTTATATCTTTACGTGATGGTATCACGCTTGCAATGCCGTTGATTATCGTTGGATCATTTTTCATGATTATCAGCAGTTTCCCAATTCATGGTTGGATAGACTGGCTTGCTAGGAATGGTATCTTGTTTTGGAATTGCTTCTAGTTTTGCTGAACAAAAGAAAACAGATGGTAAATCTGCAGGTGTTATTGCATTAGCATTGTATTTTATCATTACTCCAAGCATTTTTACTCGGGGAGCAACACCACTTGAAGGAATGCCTTACGGATTCTTAGGTTCACGGGGCTTATTTATTGGAATTATTATTGGCTTAGTTACAGGTCAAATTTTTCAGTGGTTTATCAATCATAATATTCAAATTAAATTACCAGATGCAGTTCCACCAGCTGTATCTAAAAGCTTCTCAGCATTAATTCCTGGCGCTGTGATCATTACAATGTTTGGCGCAGTGTATGCATTATTTACGTGGACAGGCTGGGGTAACGTCCATGAATTGCTACTTAATCTCTTATCTAAGCCATTAGGTTTGTTAGGAGATACGTTAATTGGTACTTTAGTTGCAATATTTTTAAATAGTGCATTTTGGTTTGTTGGTATTCATGGCGCTAATATCGTCAACAGCGTTTTATCACCAATTTGGTTGATGAATACAGATGCTAACCGCTTATTATTTAAGGCTGGTAATCTTGATTTAGAACATGGTGGTCATATAGTCGCTCAACCATTTATAGATAACTTTGTATTTATGGGTGGTGGGGGAGCTACCTTGGGGTTAGTATTAGCTTTAGCTATTATTTTATGGCGTAAAAGAGCAAGTAAAACTCTTGAAATGTTAGCTCCAGTTACTATTACACCTGGTATCTTTAACATTAATGAACCAACCATGTTTGGCTTTCCAATTGTTTTAAATATTACCTTGTTAATTCCATTTATTATCGTTCCAATGGTTAATGCTATTACTACTTATACTGCTATGAAGCTGGGCTGGGTCCCACTGTGTACAGGAGCTGTTGTTCCTTGGACAATGCCGCCAATTATTTCAGGTTTTTTAGCAACTAATAGTATTGCTGCATCGATTTTACAAGCAATAAATATCATTATCGATGTTTTGATTTACTTACCATTCTTATCAACTTATAATCAACAGTTGAAGTTAACAGAAGCAAAAAATGCAGAAAAAGAGGCATAAAATGGTTAAAAGATTGATTTCTTGCAATAGCAGCGAAGTTCTACAAATGAACGGAACTCAGTTAAAGCAGAGTATTAAAGCAAGCGAAGGTAGAACTGTTTTAAGTGAAAATGTAGTTCTTCATGAAACTGGCGACGGAATTACTACATCAGAAGTGGCAGCTGCTTTTGGTGCTGATTTAATCTTGTTAAATCTATTTGATGTGAATCATCCTAAAATTCTAGGTTTATATCCAGGTGAAGATAATTTAGCTACTGCTAAAGAGCATACTGATGGTAAAATTATCCATGATTTACAAAGATTAGTTGGTCGTCCAATTGGGGTTAATTTAGAACCGGTAGATTTAGATGCTAAAATGGCCGAAGATCGCTTCACTTTGCCAGAAGGTAGAACTGCAAGCCTAGCTTCAATTAAAAAGGCGCAAGAGCTTGGATTTAACTTTATTTGTTTAACTGGTAATCCTGGATCTGGTGTTTCAAATAAGAAGATTGCTGAAAAAGTTAAGTTAGTTAAAGAAAACTTCTCAGGTTTAGTCATTGCTGGCAAGATGCATGGTGCTGGTGTAGATGAGCCGGTTGTCGATTTAGAAGCAGTTCAATCATTTATAGATGCGGGTGCAGATGTGATTCTGGTGCCTGCTGTTGGCACCGTTCCAGAATTTGATAGCGAGGATTTAAGGCAAGTCGTTAAATTAGCACATCAAAATGGGGCCTTGGTGATGAGTACAATTGGTACTAGTCAAGAAGGCTCAGGACCAAACTTTATTGAACAAACAGCAATTAGAAATAAGATCTGCGGAGTTGATATTCAACATATCGGGGATGCTGCCTGGGGAATTCAATCTCCATTTGAAAATATCTATCCTTTGAGTAAGGCGATTCGAGGAGAACGCCACACAATTAGTCGGATGTCACGTTCTATTAATCGTTAAAAGACAAAAAGAAACAGGTTATCAGTGAAAAAGTGATACTGATAACCTGTTTTTTTAGTGTAAAAGATTAAAATCAGATATTGAAAATTCTAAATCAAAGCTACGACTTCCTAATTCTTCACCGTCAATTTGACCAAACTCTAATGGTCTAGTTCTTACAGATATTTTTTTAGCCTCATAATAATGAAAATGGGGATCTTTCATATGAGACCCATCTTTGAGTAGCTTGCTGAATAAATAAATGAATTTTAAGGTCGATGGTTTTTCAACTACAATTGTATACAACTTATGGCTTTGAGGATCAGCTATCGGCAAAATTGGCACGCCACCTCCGAAAAAGGGATGGTTAGTTGTAGTAACTAAGTAAGCATCATTAAAATGATGAATTTCGTGGCCGACTGTGATAGTTGCTTCAAAGTTTTCTTGATTAGCCAAAGCCTTAATAATCTTAGCGCCATAAGTTAAATTCCCAATGTGTAAATGATTAAGTCGATCACGTAATTTGGAATTATTGCTTTGAGCTACGACATAAGCATCAAAACCAATTCCTAGATTATTTACAAAATAATTAGATGCGTTTCGATTTAAATCATGATAATAGATACAATCAATTTTAGAAATTTCAGGCTGTTTTATAAGCTTATCAATTAAATGATGAACATTGCTTGGAATATTAACAGCCTTAGCAAAATCATCGCCTGTACCGGATGGTAGATAGGCAATCGGGGTAGAAGGGTAATTTGATTTCTTAACTCCATTTAAAGTTTGGTTTAAAGAACCATCTCCGCCGATTACTAACAAAATTTTTTGTGGATCATTATGAATTTTGTTGGCTACTGATTGGGCAAGATGAGGCATTTCACCGGAATAATGAGATACTTCTGATGAATATGGAATTTGTCTTTGATCTAATTCTTTTTTGACTTCTTCAAAAGTTTGCAATCCTCTATTAGAGCCTGAAATTGGATTAACGATTAAATAAAATTCTTTTGTCATAATTTTTTGCAAATAAAAGAACCCTACAAAAGGGTTCTTTCTTAATTTAGAACCTACAATCTTAACTATTTCTTTTCAATGATCATTGGTAAGATCATTGGACGTCTTTCAGTCTTAGAATATAGGAAATCTTGTAAGTTTTCAATAATTGCTTTCTTCATATCTCTTTCAGAAGGACGGGGCGTTTTTGCCATTTCTTCTCGTAAGATATGGTAAACATGCTTTTGTGCACTACTAATTAAATCGGTTGACTCTCGCATATAAACAAATCCACGACTTAAAATATCTGGACCAGCTAATACACGTTGATGTTTATAGTCAACAGTAGCTACAACAACAACTAATCCTTCTTCAGCCAAAATTTGACGATCTCTGACTACTACATTACCAACATCTGCACTTCCCGATGTATCAACAAAGACATCGGGGATATTTATATGACCAGCAATACGAGAACTGTCTTTAGTCAAAGCTAAAACGTCTCCGTTTTTCAAAACGAAAGTATGATCAGCAGCCATACCAGTTGCTTGAGCTGTTTCAGTGTGAATAACTTGCATTCTGTATTCACCGTGAACGGGAATAAAGTATTCCGGTTTAGTAATTTCAATCATCATCTTTTGTTCTTCTTGACCACCATGTCCAGAAGTGTGAACATTATGAATCTTACCATGGACAACTTTTGCGCCAGCTTCAGTTAATTTATTAATTAAGTGGTTAACACTGGTTGTATTTCCTGGAATTGGATTAGAAGAAAAGATGACTGTATCATTAGGTTGAAGCGAGATTTGACGGTGAGTACCATTAGCAATTCTTGACAATGCAGCTAAAGGTTCACCTTGAGAACCCGTACATAAGATCATCGCTTTTTCTGGTGGAGTATGGTTTATTTCATTAGCATCGACTAAGGTCCCTTTTGGAATGTTTAAATAGCCTAGGTCGATACCGTTTTGGACACCATTTTCCATCGAACGTCCAAAAATGGCAACTTTGCGTCCAGTATCTATAGCAGCTTGAATAGCTGTTGATACACGATATAAGTTAGAAGCAAAAGTAGCAAAGATAATTCTGCCATCAATACCAGTAATGATATTATGAAGTGACTTTGCAACAAAACGTTCTGACTTAGTAAAAGTTGGAACTTCAGCATTAGTTGAATCACTTAAAAGCGCTAAAACTCCTTCGTTTCCTAACTTAGCCATTTCTTGAAAGTCAGGTGCAGGCTGACCCATTACTGGAGTTAAATCAAATTTGAAGTCTCCAGTAAATAAAACTGCTCCTTGAGGAGTATGCACTGCAATTCCCAAAGTATCAGGAATTGAGTGGGTAGTTCTAAAGAAAGAAACAGAGAGCTTTGGAAACTTTAAGACAGTGTCTTCATGTTCTTCATAAAGCTTACTTGTTTTTAAAAGGCCATGTTCTTCTAATTTTCCTCTGATTAAAGACAGAGCAAATGGGGTAGCATATACGGGTATTTCTGGAATTTTTTCCAAAAGATATGGAATACCACCAATATGGTCTTCATGCCCGTGAGTTACTACGAGAGCCTTAATCTTATCTCTATTTTTTATGAGGTAAGAGTAATCTGAGATAACGTAGTTAATTCCCATCTCATCATCTTCAGGGAATTTGATACCGCAGTCCATAATGATGATTTCATCTTGAAATTGGACACAGTACATATTACGACCAATTTCGCCTAGACCCCCGATGGCGAAAATGCCGACTTCATTATTTTTAAGTTTAACCGACATTAATCTTTGTCAGAATCAAAAGTTGTCAGCTTAAAATCTGGACTTTGCTTTTCATAAGCAAGGGAGTTTCCAGTTAATTCTTGGATGAGTTCAATATTATAGGGGGTATTATCCTCAACCATAGTTCTTGCTGCAACTAAATTATCTGCTTCAAGATAAAGAGTTTTAGTAGTTTCTCTTCTTGGATTAACGATCTGGTCTTTTTGGTATAAAACTTTGTAGATCATTTGTTAAATCTCCTTATTTTTAAAAACGTTCAAAATTTGAGTAAGTAAATACGCAATAAAAGTAAGAAGATTAATCAAATTAATCCCTTACTGAATATTACGTAACGTAGACAAACTCAATGCTATTAAAAATTTTATCATAAAT
>NZ_CANBCP010000050.1 GCF_947367085.1 uncultured Lactobacillus sp.
ATTAAATAAGGCTACTAAAACAATCACAATCAAACAAATAACTATAAAAATTGCCCAATTCAAACGTTTTCTTAATCGTTGCGTTTTTTGTTCACGTAAATCTGCTTTTTCATTGTCGAAATATTGTTGACGTGAACTAGAATTAACACCTTTTTCGTTGTTATCTTTAACAAAATCTGGATTTACGTTTATCTCATCGTTGGATTTCTTGCGATCAGACTCTGCTCTTTTCAAAAGTCTTGATAAATTACTTTGCTTTTGTTTTTTGCGATATTGAGCTCTTTTTTCAGTCATTATTTTGCTGTCCAGTTAATAACATATTTTCCCAAACCGTAATTGCCATTACAGTTTTAGAATCAACTATTTTTCCTTGAGCTAGTAATTGTTTTAATTCATCTAAACTGTACCATTCTTGTGTTAAAAACTCATCTTCATCTAAGGGACGTTTATCTTCTAACTTAGTTAAAGTGTCACAGTAGTAGAGATACATTTTTTCATCACAAAAACCTGGAGATGAATAAAATTCTGTCACCTTTTCCCAATAATCTGCTTTATAGCCGCCTTCTTCGTTTAATTCACGCTTCATTGCATCAAGTGGTGATGCATCTGTTTCGTCAATTAAACCTGCAGGAATTTCGAGGGTAACTTGCTTAATAGGCTCACGCCATTGTTTAACCAAAAGCATTTTTTTATCACTATTAATTGCAATTGCACCGGATGCATCGGGATGTTTGACTACCTCTCGAATCGCAGTCTTACCATTAGGAAGAGACACTGTTTCAACATTTAGGTCGATTAATCGACCTTCAAAAACAGTTTTATTTGAGATTTCGGTCTCATTAAGATCCATTTAATTCTCCTCTTGTTTATTATGATCAATGTAAACATTTATACATTGCAAGCCCTTTTTACCTTGGGCTAATTGATAGTATACACGTTGACCAACTTGAAGACTCTTATATCCTTCTTCTTTAATAGATTTATAAAAAACAAAGTATGAAGAATGAGTTAGGTCATCATCAATAAAACCAAAAGCTGCATTTTTATCAAATTGTTTTACAGTACCTGTACGCATTATTTCTCAAGTCCTTCTTCAATTGCTTCAGGGTAGCTTTCAGCTACAATATTAGCACAACGCGCACATAAATCTGGGAATCTTGCATCACTACCAACATCATTAGTAATACGACGACATCTTGGACAAACTTCACCTTCAGCATGTTTAACTTCGATTTGACCAGATTTAAGATTTTGAACATCGTTACCTTCTAAGGATTCATCCGTTAAAGAAAGTTGAGATACAATTAAAATTTGACGAATATTACTGTCTAACTTATCAAGCAATTCTTTAGTTTCAGTAGTTGGGTGGAAAATCACATGAGCTTCAAAAGACTTTCCAATTACCTTGTTATTTCTTGCAACTTCTAAAGCTTTCAAAACGTCAGAACGAACTTGCATGAATTGTGTCCAGTTAGCTAAAATTTCTTCTTCATTAGCAAAGTGAGCTACTTCAGGCATATTACTTAATTGAACGTATTGTTCGTCTTCCTTCAAATATCCCCAAATTTCTTCCATCGTATGAGGCAAGATAGGCGTTAAAACCTTAACTAATTTAACTAAGACATCATAGATAACAGTTTGCATAGAACGACGGCTTTCGCTATCTTCAGCATCGATATATAGGATATCTTTGGCAAAATCTAAATAAAATGCGGACAAGTCGTTTGAGATGAAGCTAAATACTTTCTTATATACGCTATTAAAGTCGTATTTATTATATGAGTCTAAAACTTCTTGAACTAAATAGTTTAACTTAACTTCCATGAATTGGTCAACGCCTGCCATATCTGGATAAGCTATCGCATTAGCTTTTGGATCAAAATCAGAAGTATTTGCCAGCATAAAGCGGAAAGTATTTCTAATCTTTCGATAAGCTTCAGCACTTTGACGTAAAATATCTTGAGAAACAGCAACGTCAGAAGTAGTATCAGCACCTGCAACCCATAAACGGATAATTTCGGCACCCATTTGCTTAATCACATCGTTAGGAGAAATTACATTTCCAAGAGATTTAGACATCTTGTGGCCCTTGTCATCCAATACAAATCCTTGAGATAAGACTTGCTTGTATGGAGCTTGACCAGTTACTGCAACTGAAGTAATTAAACTTGAGTTAAACCAGCCACGGTATTGGTCGCTTCCTTCAAGATATAAATCTGCTGGGAAGCTAAGTCCATCGCGCTGCTTCATTACGCCTGCCCAAGAAGAACCAGAGTCAAACCAAACATCTAAAATATCAGTTTCTTTTCTAAACTTGCCATTTGGTGAATGTTCTGAGCTAAATCCTTCTGGAAGTAATTCTTCAGCAGTATGGGTATACCAAGCGTTAGAACCTTCTTTTTCAAAGATTTCAGCAATATGTTCAATTGTTTCTGGAGTAACAATTGGAGTATCATCTTCTGCATAGAAAATTGGAAGTGGCACACCCCATGCACGTTGACGAGAAATTACCCAGTCTCCACGATCTTTGATCATATTGTAAAGACGAGTTTTACCCCAAGAAGGAATAAAGTCTGCTTTTTCAATTTGATCTAAAATTTGATCTCTGAATTTATCAATTGATGCAAACCATTGAGTAGTTGCACGATAAATTACCGGCTTCTTAGTACGCCAATCATGTGGGTATGAGTGAGTGAAGAAATCAAGCTTTAAGAGGGCTCCAGCATTCTTTAACTTTTCAGCAACAACTTTGTTAGCATCATCATAAAACATTCCAACAAGATCTGGATCTGGAACCTCTTTAGTAAATCTACCTTGTGCGTCCATTGGACTAAATACTGGTAAACCGTATCGACGACCTACATTGTAGTCATCTTCACCAAAACCAGTAGCGTTGTGAACCAAACCAGTACCATCGTCATCAGTAACATAAGTATCATTCATCACTAAACCAGTTACATCATAAAGTGGATGCTTGTATGTCATACGGTCAAAATCTGTACCTTTTAAAGTCTTAACGACTTTGTAGTCGCTCCAGCCCAAATCTTCAGCAACAGCTGATAAACGGTCACTACCAATTACGTATTTTTTACCATTAACTTCAACTACTGAATAATCAAACTTAGGGTTAACAGTAATACCTACGTTACTTGGAATAGTCCAAGGAGTAGTTGTCCAGATTACTAATGAAACATCTGAATCTAAGATACCTTTACCATCCTTAATTGGAAAGGCAACATAAATTCTTGGTGATTTAATATCATGGTATTCAACTTCGGCTTCTGCTAAAGTTGATTCACTTGACCAAGACCAGTAAACAGGTTTTTTACCCTTGTAAATGTAGCCTTTTTTGAACATTTCACCAAAGACGCGAATTTCTTGTGCTTCAAATTCTGGCTGTAAAGTAATGTATGGGTGATCCCAATCTGCCATAACACCTAAACGCTTAAAATCAGCCATTTGTTTTTGGACTTGCTCTTGAGCAAATTGACGACATAATTCGCGATATTTTGCTCGATCCATTGACTTACGATCGACACCTTTTTTGGCTAATTGTTGTTCCACTGGTAGACCATGAGTATCCCATCCAGGAACAAATGGTGCATAGTAGCCATCCATATTTTTAAAACGAACGATAATATCCTTTGAGATCTTGTTCAAAGAGTGTCCCATGTGGATATTACCATTAGCAAATGGAGGTCCATCGTGTAAATCAAAACGTGGCTTACCTTCATTTAATTTTAGTCTTTGTTCGTATAATTTGTTTTCTTCCCATTGTTTTTGCCATTGTGCTTCGCGTACTGGAAGATTTCCACGCATCTTAAACTTAGTCTTACCTAAATTAAGTGTATCCTTAACTTTCATTTGAATTCCTTTCTAACAAAAAAAGCTCCGCCCTAAATAGGACGAAGCTAATCGTGGTACCACCTAAATTGAACATTTCTGTTCCACTCATTCCATGTATCGTATGGGTTACGAATAAGTCTATTGGCAGCTGATCAACTTTCTGAGTTATTGGCCTCTCACCATCGCCAAATCGCTGAGTTTCATACTTGTTTTACTGTCGACTTAATTATTTATGATCTTTATAATCATCTGGGAAAATGATCATCGGTCCATTATTGATATTAGGATTTTGTTGTTGTGGGGCTTCATCTTCATGGACTGGAGAATCTCCCTCTAATATCTTAGGAGCATCATTTTCTTTTTGATCTTGTTCAGAGTTTACTTCATTTTCAGTAGGTTTGTCAACCGTGTTCAAAGTTTGAGATTGTGAAGCTTGAACTGGATCGACTGAAGGCTGTTCAACAATTTCATCAACTTGATTAGTTGGATCTTGTTGCTGCACATTTTGTGCTTGTACCTCATCATCTGATTTTGCAAGAATTGGTTGTGATCCATCAGCTGGATACAAACGTGAACGACCATAATACTTATCAAGGTAATATTGCCAATCATGATCATCTAATTCTTTTAATTGATCTTGTAAAAGCTTCTTAGTTTGATCTCTAAAATCAGCAACTTTTCCCTTGAGCAATTCATAGTCGTTACTTAAGGTTTCATATTGACCCTTTAAATCTTTTTCTTTATCAGAAGCTGCAGTCTTTGCATGGGCCAGGATATCGTTTGCTTGCTTTTGAGCACGTTGTTTAATCTCATCCGCATTTTCTTGAGCACTAATTAATGATTGGTTCAAAGAATCTTTAATTCTATCGTATTTAGCTACCTTTTCTTTTAATTCTTTGATTTCATTTTTTAGCTCAACATTTTCATTCTTTAAATCTACGTTTTTGTCTAAAACATCTCCGTAAGCATCGACAATTCTATCTAAAAAACTATCTACTTGGTCTTCATCATAACCACGCATCTTTTTATCAAATTGTTTATTATGAATGTCCATTGGAGTCAATGACATAATCTCACCTTTTCTTTGCTTGCCAAACTTTAAACTCTAAACGATATTTTCCTTTACTTGTATGGCTTATTTTTTCTATTTTGATCCGTCCAAAATGACGAATACTTAAAATATCGTATACATTGACAATTATATTAGATTCTTGTGTTTCATGCCAATTTAATTTTATATTTCCGTTTTTTATTTCTTCTTTTGCCTGGCTACGCGACATATTGGTTATACTTGAAACAACTGCATCAAGTCTCAAAGCAATCGTTATAGCAGACTTTTGAACTGAATCATCTGTCATCATTAAAACATTTTTAGAAGATATTTTTTTCAATTTGACATGACTGCGGCCAATTCTGTCTATCTGATCAACAAAGAAATCAGCTAAATCACTTTTTACGAAGACTTGCCAATTGCCTTGATCATCATTGATGATGTCGCCAAAAGAATTTAATTCAACGCCACTATTGGCTAAAACACCCAAAATTTGACTATGATTCAATCTATCCCATTTTTTATTATATTCAATTTGTAAAAGCTGAATTTTAAAATCATTTAGATCATAAGAATAATCCCAGCCACATAGAAGTGCTCTTTGTTTTTCAGCATCCTTATAACCACCATATTGATATATTTGCGCATAACTACCAACAATTTCTTTCAATATATAGATTTGTCTAGGATTTAAGAAATCCGTTAAAATTGGTTCTTGTTGGTAAATAAAGCGATTAAAAAGACCGGTGTAATAATCTACCTCCGGTCTTTCTTCATAATCAAAATGTTGGTAAAAACTACTTGCTTGTCGTTTTTGTATCATTTTGTATTGTTACTCTTTATACGAATCTAATCAGAAAAATAATTAAATAGCGTAAAACGTAATTATTGATCAAATATAATACCAAAAGTGCTACTACTGGTGCAAAAGAGATGCCAGCAATTGGCGGAATTATTCTTTCGAACCAGCCTAAATAAGGTTCAACAATTTTAGCTAGCCAATGGCCAATTGTTGTATTAAGCAATCTAGGCACCCAAGTTAATAAAGTATATATCACGATTAGAAAACTATAGACATAGATTATAGTGTTTAGAATTTGATATATAACAAATATAGCTTGCATTAATCAATATTATCTTTCTTATCTACTAACTCAGCAATCTTCCCATCAGTTTCAAATTTTGGTGGAGTTGCCAAGAAAATTTTATCGCCAACACGTTGAATTTCACCATTTAAGGCGTATACAGTACCAGTGATGAAATCTACAATTCTACGAGATTGTGCATCATCCATACGTGCAAAATTAATGATAATTGCTTTGTTATTGAGTAAGTTTTGAGCAACCTCTTTTGCATCAGAGTATACACGAGGTTCGTATAAAACGATTTTACTAGTTGGAGCACTACCTGAATTTATTGAAACAACATTAGCGCGTCTTTCATTTTTTTCTGGTTCTTGATTTGCATCTACTTCTTCAGTATATGAACTTTCATTCATATCTTCATCTTCAGCAATACCAAAGAATCTTCCTAATTTATCAAATGCCATAATTAATTCCTCCTAGGACTAACGCTTACGACGATGTCTAAAGAATGGAATATCACTTTCATCATCATCTGCATTAGTTTCAATTTGTGAAATACCATTTTGATTATCTGAATCAAATGAATCAAAATTGTTTTGCTGTTCTTGCTTTGGTTCTGGACGTTTATTTTCCTTTTTATCTTGTTTCCAAACACTAGTTGGATCTAATAAAGAATCTTGATCTTCTCTTGATGCTTGAGTTTGAGTAGCAGGTGCTACATTTGCCTGTTCATTATTTGCTTGTGTTTGATTTTCAGAAACAGCTGTTGAAGGTGCTTCTGAACGATGTGGCTGCTCAGTACGAGTGCGACGACCAGGGCGACTAAGCTGTTTTGAGGCTTCTTCTTCAGCTTCGGCATCAATACCTGTAGCAATAACTGTAACAACTACTTCATCACCTAGGTTAGCATTAATTGAAGTACCGAAGATAATATTTACGCCATCACCAGCAGCTTTAGAAACGATGTCAGAAGCATCTTGTGCTTCAAACAAAGTTAAATCAGGTCCACCAGTGATGTTAAGCAATACTTGTTTAGCACCATCAATTGAAACTTCAAGCAATGGAGAAGAAATAGCCAATTTTGTAGCTTCTACAGTTCTATTTTCACCACTTGCACGACCGATACCCATCAAGGCAGCTCCTTGATTTTCCATAACTGTCTTAACATCAGCAAAGTCCAAGTTCACGTAGTCAGTTGAAGTAATCAAGTCAGAAATACCTTGCACACCTTGACGTAAAACATTATCAGCTTCCTTGAAAGCATCCATCATCGGTGTCTTCTTATCAACCATTTCTAACAAACGATTATTAGCAATTATAACTAAAGTATCAACATATTGTTTTAATTGACTGATTCCTTCAGCTGCATTTTTAGAACGCTTAGGTCCTTCAAATGTAAATGGACGAGTTACAACCCCAACTGTCAAAGCGCCCGTTTCACGAGCGATCTTTGCAATAACGGGAGCTGCACCAGTACCAGTTCCACCACCCATTCCTGCTGTGATGAAGATCATATCTGCGCCTTTAAGTGAATCTTCAATCGTTTGTTGACTTTCTTCTGCAGCTTTTTGACCAACTTCAGGATGTGAACCTGCACCTAAACCTCTAGTTAACTTGGGTCCAAGTTGAATCTTGTTTTCAGCCTTATTACTGTTCAATGCTTGTACATCAGTATTCGCTGCGATAAATGATACGCCTTGAACGCCTTCATCTATCATTCGATTTACTGCATTACCACCGGCGCCACCGACACCGATTACTTTAATGACTGCATTCTTGTTGTCATCCGAATCGAAAGTAAAATCCATCTACTAAACCACCCTTAATTAATCAAAGAATTTCTTAAAGAAATCTCTGAATCCTTTTTTATTCTTTTTAGTGTCTCTGGCATCCGTGTCAGATTCATGAGCACTCTGTGCCACATTAGTTTTATTATAATCTTCTTTTCTAGTTATTTCACTAGTAGACTGCGGTCTTTTGAAAAACTTCATTTTTTCTGAATTATTTTCTTCAGTTACTCGTGGAGTAACTTGACCGCCATAGATCACGCTGTTAACCAAATAATCAATATCAGCTAACCCATAAGCATATCTAACAACTCCAAATCCTGCTGCATAAAGAGGATTTCTGAGCCCCATTTGGTCTGGCTGGAAGATTCTTGCCTTTACTTGAAAATTATCTTTTACAACATCATCGGTTCCTTGTAGAGCACTTGAGCCTCCTGTTATAACAACTCCGCCTGGAAGTTTAAAGGCATCATGATCTTCTAATCCATTACCAACGCGGTCTAAGAGCTGTTCTAAACGAGCATTAATGATTTCGCTTAAATATTCCTCGTCAATCATCTGAGGGGCACTTTCACCAACCACATTAACCGGGAATTTATTATCTTTAGATGTTAGACTTGGATCTGCATAGCCAAATTCGCGTTTAATTTTTTCTGCTTCATTTTTTGAAGTGTTTAAAACAACAGAAATATCATTTGTGATATCGCTACCACCTTCAAGATCAATTGTGGCATATTTAATCTTATTTTCGTGAATAACTGTAGCGGTTGTCGTACCACCACCCAAATCCAAAATAATTGCCCCAAAAGTTCTTTCTCCTTCATCCAGAGCTACACTAGCAATAGCTAGTGGCGTTGGTACGAAGAAATTATTTTGGTAGCCAGCTCTTTCGATAGCTTTTTTGATATTGTGTAAATCGGTAGTTGGCGCAGCCAGTAAAATTCCATGAACTTCTAATGAGTGAGCGATCATTTTACGAGGATCATCAACATCTGTCTTACCATCAATTAAGAATTTATTTGGTAAGAAAGCAATTGGTTCCCAGCCATCTTTCAATGAAGAACTGATTGCTGCCGATAATACTCGCTTTACATCACTATCACCGACTTCTTGGCCTTGTTCACCGATATTGATTAAACCATTAGCTTCTTCCAGTTGTAATAAACCTACAGGAATGCCTGTAACAACTCGATAAATTTTGGAATTTGTCTTTTCCGAAACTTTTTTCAAGGCAGATGCAATGCTACTAGCAGTTTGATCAATATCGACGATCTTGCCATGACGCATCCCCTTAGTTGGTGAACTGGCAGCTCCAATTACTCTTAAATCATTTGAACCAGTCTCTGCAACAACAGCTTTTACTGAAGTAGTACCGATGTCTAAACCCACTAATAAATTAGTCTTATCCAAATTAATGCCCCCACACTTCTACATATAGTTAAAATTTTAACATAACAGTTCTCAGTTAGTATAGCTATGGTTCTATTCTCAAGCGATTTTTTTCATCATTAGTTAACGGTCTAGAAAATGCTCCGATTTCCAAATCAATAACTGACGGCTTTTTCAACTGTTGCTTGATCTTTTCATAGTATTTAATCTTAGAAATAATTGTTGAAGTATTTCCAATTACTACGTTATCGTCATTCATAACAAAAATAATCTGAGTCGGTCGAGAGGTTTCTCCGCTCATAACTTTAATTTGATCTTGAACATAAGTTGGAAGTTTAGAATAGATTCGCAAGTCTTCTTTTAATGAGGCACGCTTATTATAACCAATAAAAATAGGTTTTTTCTTATCAATTTCATTAACATTTAAAGTTTGACTAGCTACCTTACCATTGATTAAAATTTTACGATACTGGCTATTTCTTTCGTAAATATAGCCAATCACCTTTTTTTCTTTAATGTTCAAAATCAAATTATTTAAGTGACTAGAAGTTACCTTAACTGATTCAATTTCAGGAAACTTCTCACTTAATATTTTGCTGTAGTCTTTTTGTTTTAAATAAGCTGATAATATTTTGTCTTGAGCATTTATTCCACTAGCCTTAACAATTTGTTTACTATTTAATTCAGGAGCTCCCTTTATTTGAATACTAGCAACATTTGCCTTGGGTGATACATAATATCCTAAAAGCACTATAAAACAGGCTGACGTAAAAATAATTACCCCAAGTCTCGTTAAAAGAGCACGTCTTCTTTCAGCCTGAAGTTTTTTCAATGAGGCAGAGACTTTTGCAGTATTGGAATTATTTGGCCTAGATCGATAATCTAGCCAGCCTGATAGTTCTTTTTTCGGATCTTTTTTTGTAATTTTATCTTTCGCCATCTGCCTCACCTCTTTTCATATAGCTTATTTTACTTTATCTTTGACTAATTCTTGCATTACTGAAATTACTTGATCTGAAGCATCCGGAACTCCTAATTTCTTTGATGCCTCGCTCATCTTCTTAGCATATTCTCTATCAAGTAGGATGTGATCAATTGATGAAACGAAATTATTTGGATTTAAATCATCTTCGGCAATAACTAGTGCAGCACCAGCTTTTTCCATGTCCATTGCATTTTTATATTGATGATTATGAGTAACATTCGGACTAGGAATCAAAATTACTGGAACACCCAACGCTGTAAATTCAGCTAAACTCGTTGCCCCTGATCTTGATACTACACAGGTCATTTGAGGTAATAACCCCGGCATATTATCAATATATGGAACAATCTTGACATTGGAATTAATTTTTTTGCCTGCTAGCTTTTTTTTGATTTCTCCATAATAAAGTTGACCTGTAGCCCAAATCACCTGATATGGCTTTTGTTCCAATTCATCCAGTGATTTTAAAACAATTTTGTTAATTGCTAAAGCTCCACGGGAACCACCAAAGATTAACACGGTAGGCACCTCTGGATTTAAATCCCATTTTTTCTGTATATCAACTTTTTCTTCATTCAAACCTAATACTTGTTGTGAACGGGGATTACCGGTTTTTACTAATTTCTTTTTTTCAGAAAACTGCTTTGCTGCATCATCAAAAGTATAGCAAATCTTATCCACGTAGTGAGCTAAAAACTTGTTAGCTAAGCCAACAACTGAATTTGATTCGTGAATTAAAGTAGGAATTTTCATTTTCGCTGCTTCATACACCATTGCTCCACAAACATAGCCACCCGTTCCAACAACGATATCAGGCTTAAATTGGTCGATAATTTTACGAGCTTGCTTTGTTGCATCTAAAAATAGCTTTACTGTTTCAAAATTTTTGAATATATGACGTCGATCGAAACCTTGTACATTCAAAGTTTCAAAAGGAACTCCAGCAGCTGGAACAATTTTTGATTCCAAACCTTTTTTTGTTCCAACAAAAAGAATTTCATCATTAGTGACTAATTTTCTTTCCTTAAGTCTTTCAATTAACGCCATTATTGGATAAATGTGGCCACCTGTTCCGCCACCTGTAAAAATCACTCTCATAATTATTTGGTCTTTAATTCCTCTATAAATTTAACAAAGAAGTCTCCACGCTCTTCAAATGTATTAAATTGATCCCAAGAAGCACATGCTGGTGAAAAAAGAATTACATCCCCTTCATCACTTAATTCATAAGCTCTTGGTACTGCTTCTTGCAAGGTATTAACAATAATTATATCTTTAATACCAGCTTTTCTTGCCGCATCAGCTAGTAAATATTTAGTTTCACCATAAAGTACTATAGCTTTTACGTGCTTCTTAAATAATGGTACCAAATCATCAAACATAAAGCCTCTATCTAAACCACCTGCAATTAAAACTTCTGGCTGATCAAAAGAAGGAATTGCTACAGAAGCAGCTTCAATATTCGTTGATTTTGAATCATTATAAATCTTGCGACCATTATATGTTTTAACATATTGCAAACGATGTTTAGCACCGGAAAAAGTCGAAAGTACTTCATCAATATCTTGATCACTAGCACCCAAGATCTTTGAAATTGCAATTGCTACTAGACTATTTTGCTGATTATGAATACCCGGAATCTTGATATCAGATTTTTTCATGATCTTATGATCACTTTGACTTTCAAGGTATTCTTGACCAATAAAGTAATCAGCACTTGGATCAACCTCAGAAAAAGTAACTAATTTGGCTTTAGTTAATGCTTGCTCCTTAGCTAAAATATCTTTTTGATCAAAGTTTACAACAAAATAATCATCACTATCTTGACTTTGAGTAATTCTCAACTTGGCAGCAACATAATTGTCAAAAGTCTTATGATAATCAAGATGGACATTGTTATAAATGTCCACCACAGCTGCAACCTTTGGCTTGATATCAGTTACACCCATTAATTGAAAACTTGATATTTCAACAACCAATAAATCTTTATCAGTTACCTTATCTACGACTTCGGAGATTGGAACACCAATGTTGCCGACAGCGTAAGCATGACCGCCTTTTTTGCTTAAATAGCGATCCATGATTCTTTGCGTTAGCATGACAGTCGTAGTTTTGCCATTTGAACCAGTTACACAAACATATGGCGCTTGACTTACACTAAGCGCAATTTCAGGTTCGGTGATGACCGGGATACCCTTTTGCTGGGCTTTAACAACCATTGGATTTTCATAAGGAATCCCAGGATTTTTAACTAAATAGTCAAAATTTTCTTTGTCAAAAAGATCTACTGGATGATAACCAGAAATCACTCGAACTCCTTCTTGGTCAAGCTTTTTTGCATGTTCATTGTCTGCAAGATCTTTTTTATCATTTAAAGTTAATTTCGCCCCTAATTTTAAGAGTAACTCACTAACTGCAAAACCACTTTTTCCTAAACCCAAAATCAGGATATTTTTTCCTTCATATGTTTTAATA
>NZ_CANBCP010000051.1 GCF_947367085.1 uncultured Lactobacillus sp.
ATTAAGCACAATTAATAAGCACAAAAATTAAGCACCGGATTTGGATGATCCGATAAAAAGAAAAACATTTGAGAGAACAAATTAAATATGTTGTTGAGAAGATGTCAGACATGACATCTTCATTTTTTTGCGTTAAAAAGCCGTAGGATTATTTCGATTTAACCCTACGGCTTTTATTTATCTTGAGATTTGAAATTCTTAGCGACTTTGGTGATTTAACTTTTTAGCTACATAGTCTCCTACTACTTGAACAATTAATACTAAAAGCAAGACTAAGATTGTAGCAACTAAAGTTACATCATTATTAAAACGATTATAACCATAAGATATTGCGGTATTACCTAAGCCGCCGGCTCCCACAGCACCAGCCATTGCAGTCAAACCAATCAAGCTGATTAAAGTCACAGTAGAAACTCGAGCTAATTCTGAACGGCTTTCTTTTAAATAAACATCAAAAATCAAATCATTGGTCGAAGCACCTAAAGCTTGAGCAGCTTCAACTTTACCTGGATCTACACTTTCTAGTGCAACTTGAACTTGACGAGCAAAAAATGGAAAAACTCCTAAAGTTAATGGAACTAAGGCTGCCTTCATTCCAATTTGAGTGCCAACAATTTTTTGAGTTAAAGGTGCTACAAAGGCTAATAAGATAATAAATGGAACCGCTCTAAAGATTGAAACTAGTTTATCAACAATATTGTAAACTAGCCTATTAGCTAAGATGCCATTAGGTTTAGTCAATATAAGCAACAAACCAAAAATTAGACCTAAAATTCCACCGAAGATAGCTGACCAAAATGTCATAAATAAGGTTTGAAATATTGCAGTTCCCCAACCTGCATCTCCGCCCCAGCCAAGGGCCACTACATTTGGAAAATATTTAACGAAAAAACTAGTCATCAGTCAAAACTCCCTTGTCTAATTTAGTTACAACAACATTTCTTTGTTCTAAAAAGCTGATTGCTTGTTTTTGTTGCTCATCATCAAGCTTCAATAGTATTGCTAAAGTACCAATCGCTTGACCACCCAATACCTCAACGTTTCCATAAAGAATACTTGCTTTAGTATTTAAAGCCACATCTAAATCAGCTACAACTGATTTAGTTACATCATTAATCTTATAAACCAGTTGGAAAAGTTGATCTTGAGCATCAAGTGAATTTAAATGATAAGTATTCAAAATATGTTGAGCCTCGAGTGCCCCACCAACAAATTGTTTAGTTAATTCTTTTTGCGGGTGAAGATAAATTTCACGCAAGTTGCCTTTTTCAATAATTTGACCATTTTCCATCACAGCTATTTTATTGGCAACTCTTTTAACAGCATCCATTTCATGAGTAATTAAAACAACTGTTAGTTTTAGCTTTTTATTGAGATCATACAAAATATCTAAAATCTGATTGGTTGTTTTAGGATCAAGAGCACTAGTTGCTTCATCAGAAATTAAAATATCCGGTTCATTAGCCAAGGCTCTAGCAATAGCTACACGTTGTTGCTGGCCTCCAGATAATTGAGCTGGATAATAATCCGCATAATCTTTTAATCCTACAAGATCTAATAAATGAAGACATCTTTTTTCTAACTCTTCATCATTCAAGTTGGCATGTTTTAAGGCAAATGCAACATTTTCCAAAACAGTTTCTTCATTTAGAAGATTGAAATGTTGAAAGATCATACCAATTTTTCTTCTTTTTTCTTGTAACTGCTTTTTGGAAATTTGTAACTTATGGTTGTTAAACAAGGTTGTTCCATTAACACTTACGCCTCCATTAGAGGGTTCTTGGAGCAAATTGATAGTCCTAACCAAAGTGGATTTTCCAGCTCCAGAAAAGCCGATTACGCCATAAATATCACCCTTTTCAACAGTTAAATTAACATTATTAACTGCTTTCACATCACCAAAAGTCACATCGATATTTTGTAAATCAATTTGTGCTGTCATCTATAACCCTCCTATTTCAACTTTAAGCCCCAAGCTACTACTTCGGTATCGCCGTACAATTTGTGTGCTAATTTTGCAGTTTTCTTTGTTTGGTAAGCTTTGATAACTTCTTGGTATAACTTCTTATCTTTATCGGTCTTACGTGAAACGATAACGTTGATCCATTGTTTTGAATCCTTGTTTAATGGTTCAATATAAATAGTTTCTTTATCGCCAAGCTTTGCCGGAACAGCATAAGTATTATTTACAACACTAGCATCAACGTCATCAATTACTCTAGCAGTCTGTTCTGCTGAAACTTCTTTAATCTTAAAATGATGTGGATTAGAAGTTATATTAGCAATTGTAGCTAAAGTAATGCCTTTTTTTAATTTAATCAAACCAGCATTTTTTAAAACATATAAGGCACGTGATTCATTTGATGCATCGTTTGGAACAGCAATTGTTGCACCATCTGGTAAATCTTTAATATTCTTGTATTTTTTCGAATATAGTCTAATAGGCGCAATATAGGTTCTACCAATTGGGGTTAAAGTCCCATGATTTGCTTTATTCCATTCATTCAAGAAAGCATAATGTTGGAATGAATTCAAATCAATATCTCCATTGGCTAAAGCTTTATTTGGCTGAGTATAATCAGTAAAATTCTTGAGCTTAATAGTAATTCCGTATTGCTCTTTAGCATCTTGCTGAACACTCTTCCATATTTCTTCGTCTTGTTTTGATAAGCCAACTACACCTATTGTTACAGTTTTATTAGTTTGTGTTTTGGGTGTAGGACCAAAGCTGAACCATCCAGCAATTAAAATTAGAACACCTACAATGGTCCAGATTATTCTATTTCTCACTCTCTTACGATGCATATAACTTTCCTCCCTAAAATAAAAAAAGCACTCATCCCTAATAAAAGGACGAGTGCTTCGTGTTACCACCTTTAATTTGCTAACTGCTCACACAATTAGCCTTGCTAAGTAGCTCCAAATGGAATTACTTTGCTTTGTTAACGAGAGCAACCCCGTCAGTAGTTAATTATTCACCACTGCCATTTATCAATTCAGCCCATGTTCAGAAGCTTTTCCTACCTATTTACACCAGACATAGGCTCTCTGAAAGTGAAAAGTTCTTCTTACTCTGCTGAAGAAATGTTTCAATTGTTAAAAATATAATATCTTTTTCATTTTTAATAGTCAAGAACTTTTTTACTTTTTTCTATGATTATTTAGAAAAAAGAAAAGATCAGCTAGAGCTGATCTTTAAAGTTTCATTCGTATTAGTGAATACGCTTTATTTACAAATAAAGTGCTTAACGATAATTAAGCGTTGTTTCGGATTGGATTTATCCGAATAAATTGTTGAGAAAAACATGTTGTTGAGAAGATGTCTCGAGGTTTTTTCCCTCTCGACATTTATAGTATATCACGATTCAAGTTATTTTAAAGCCTTTTTTGAAAAAATATTTCATTATTTAAATAACGTATTTAAGCTTGCATGTACTGCTTTCGAATATATTCCTTGGTGCTCTTTGCAATTTTAAATAACATCGCCATTGAAACGGCAACTAGGCATCAGTTTTCTTCAATTGATCTCAATTTGTTATTTAATCCTACAAAAAAAAGAACCAATCTTTGACTGGATCTCTTTTCAATATAATTCAATTAATTTTCATAAGCAATTTCTTGCTTTTGTCTTGCTTGGTAAGTAGTCAAAACGCTTCCATCCAAATCGGTCTTGTTCATATCAATTGCAGTAATTTGATTATTCTCATACGTGGTATAGTAATATACACCATGTTCTAAATCAGTACAGTCGGTATAAATGGTATATTCAAAAGTATTAGGTGCAACTTCATCCAATCCTTTTGGTTGCGCAATAGCTTGCATAATATGGAAATAATTAGTGATATCTTCAATATTATCCTTACCCTTCGGAGCATGTTGCAGGGTAAATGCAACCTTAACAAATCTACTTTCTGAATCCATACCACCAGGTAAAAAGTGTGTACCCATTCCGCGACTATATAAGTCAATATCTGTATTTGGAACCAGAGTATTTTTAGGTTGAGCTGGAGATACAGTAGCATAATTGCTTAAGTTAATTAATTGTTTAGGAAATTCTGGAACATTGGTCAAAACACCTACTGGATTATCATAATAATGCAATCCGTCTTTATCTGGTTCTAGAGTTAATGAAGCTCCAGTTTTATCTGCTAACAGCCAGTGTAACGGAGAAGGTGGGAATTGCTTTGAGAATTGATCATCATCCACATTGATGTCATCTAATAATTCCTTTACTTGAGCAATATTTTCACATTGACCCAAAATATAAGGTATTAATTCAAATGAAGCAATATTCTTTTTATCTTCCTTAGCTGGCATATATGTTGCACGATCTGCGTAAGCCAGTCCTGCCATGCCAAGCCCTTTTTCATTTGCTGCATCAAAAAATAATGGAAAGCCATCTTCGACAGCGGCCATTCCGACAATAGCATAGTGATTTTCGATATCATTTACTCGTTTCATTTTAATTTTATAATTACGAGGCATTACAACTACTTTTTGACCAAAAGTAACTTCCAAATCTAAATTTCTTCCGAAATAATGATTATTAGAACTATAGATAATTGAGGTACACATTTTTTCTCCTTTACACTTCTACTCTTTTACTCTATCTATACCTTACTACTTTTTGATCAAATTTTATAAAAAAAGAGATTTTGTACAAAAACAAAATCTCTAATTCTTTATGAATAAATCTTTGCTACTTTTTCTTGAATTTCTGGACGATCAAGAAATTCATCATATGTTGTTTCTGGACGGCTCACAATCCCCTGATCACCAATTTCAATAATGTGGTCCGCAATTGTTTGAATAAATTCATGATCGTGAGAACTAAATAGAATTGAACCTGGATAATCTTTGAGGGCATCATTTAAAGAAGTGATTGATTCCAAATCAAGATGGTTAGTTGGATCATCTAAAATTAAAACGTTTGCGGGTTCAAGCATCATTCTTGAAAGTTGGCAGCGTACTTTTTCACCACCAGAGAGAACCTTAATTTTCTTTTCGATCTCATCGCCACTAAATAACATCCGACCCAAAAAGCCACGTAAAAATGTATTATCGTCTTGCTCTTTAGATGCATATTGGCGTAACCAATCTAAGATTGTCAAGTCATCATTATTAAAGTTAGCGTTTAAATCGCGTGCCATATAATTGAACGAAGTAGTTTGTCCCCAAGTAACACTACCTGTGTCAGGCTTGATTTTACCTGCGAGAATATTAAGCAAAGCAGTTACTTTTCTAGTATCTTTAGATAAAAAGCCTACTTTATCACCAGGACGAACAATAAATGAAACGTTGTCTAAAATTTTTTCTCCATCAACACTGTATGAAACATCTTCCACTTTCAAAAGATCGTTTCCTAGCTCACGATTCATATCAAATTTAACATACGGATATTTTCTAAGTGATGGTTTAATATCATCTAAAGTGATCTTTTCAAGCTGCTTTTTACGTGAAGTTGCTTGTTTTGACTTTGATGCATTTGCTGAAAAACGAGCAATAAAGTTTTGAAGTTCTTTAATCTTCTCCTCTTTCTTAGCATTTTGATTAGCTGCAAGTTCTGAAGCCAATTTACTTGATTCATACCAAAAATCGTAATTTCCAACATAAAGTTGAATTTGACCCTTATCTACGTCACACATTTGTGTACATACTTGATTTAAAAAATGACGGTCGTGAGAAACTACGATTACGATATTTGGATAATCAGCCAAGAAATTTTCTAACCATTCAATTGTATGAACATCTAAACCGTTCGTAGGTTCGTCTAGTAATAAGATGTCAGGATTACCAAAAAGAGCTTGTGCAAGCAGAACTTTAACCTTTTCAGACTCAGCTAATTCGCTCATCTTTAGGTTATGTTTATCTTCGCTAATACCAACAGATTGAAGCAATTTAGCAGCATCAGCTTCGGCATTCCAGCCATCAAGTTCGGCAAACTTCGTTTCAAGCTCGGCTGCTTTTACACCATCTTCGTCTCCAAAATCAGGTTTTGCGTATAAAGCGTCTTTTTCTTGCATAACCTTATAGAGCTCTTTATGGCCTTGAATTACCGTTTCCATCACAGTGTAATCTTCAAAGGCAAAGTGGTCCTGGTTAAGACTTGACATTCTTTCATTGGCATCAATGGATATATTTCCTGTAGTAGGTTCCATCTTTCCTTCTAATAATTTAAGAAAAGTTGACTTACCTGCACCATTAGCTCCAATAATTCCATAACAATTACCTGGGGTAAATTTTAAATTAACGTCTTCATATAATGTTCGGCCTGATAAGTTTAAGCTCAAGTCGGATACTGTTATCAATAGTTTTACCTCACTTTTCTAGTTTTGTCTTAGCAAGTAGTATATCAAAATTTTAACTTATTATCTAGGCTACAAAAAAAGAACTGACCATAAGTCAGTTCTTTTTGCTTATTCAAATTCTAAGTGAATTAGTCTAAGTCAACGTTGTCTGGGAAGAATGCAAGACGTTCGCCTTTGCCAAGTTCTTCTTCGATTTCAAGTAAACGGTTGTACTTTTCAACACGTTCTGAACGAGCTGGAGCACCAGTCTTCAATTGACCACCGTTAACAGCAACAGCTAAGTCAGCGATGAATGTGTCACCAGTTTCACCTGAACGGTGAGAAATCATAGTGTTGTAACCATTCTTACGTGAAAGACGAATAGTTTCAAGAGTTTCAGTAACAGTACCGATTTGGTTCAACTTAATTAATGAAGCGTTACCAGCACCTTCGTGAATAGCCTTGTTCAAAAGCTTAGGGTTAGTACAAATAAAGTCATCAAGAACGATTTGGATACGGTCCTTGTGGCTTTCAGTGAACTTAACCATACCTTCAACGTCGTTTTCGTCGTATGGATCTTCCATAGAAATTAATTCTGGGAATTCTTCAAGCAACTTGTCGTAGTATTGTGCTAATTCTTCATCAGTCAATACTTTACCTTCCAAGTGGTACTTGCCATCTTCTTTGTTGTAGAAGTATGAAGCAGCACAGTCACATGCAATAGCGATATCTTCACCTGGCTTGTAACCAGCCTTGATGATTGATTCGTGTAAAGCCTTTAAAGCTTCTTCTGAGTTCTTCATGTTAGGAGCGAAACCACCTTCGTCACCTAAACCAGTTTCGTAACCCATGTCTTCAAGAACTTTCTTCAAAGTGTGGTATACGTTAACGATCTTTTCAAAACCATCACGGAATGAAGTCTTAGCAACTGGAGTAATCATGAATTCTTGAATGTCGATACCGTTGTCTGCGTGTTCACCACCGTTAATAACGTTGTGGAAAGTTTGAGGCATTTCAAGATCAGTACCACCAAGGTAACGGTATAAAGGTTGGTGAGTATCCTTAGCAGCTGCAACTGCAGTAGCCATAGACACACCTAAAATAGCGTTAGCACCAAGACGACCCTTGTTTGGAGTACCGTCTAAAGCAATCATAACAGCATCAATGTTTGGTTGGTCATGTGGATCTAAGCCCTTTAAAGCGTCGTTAATTTCAGTGTTAACGTTGTTAACAGCCTTCATAACGCCTTTACCACCAAGACGTGAACCACCATCACGCAATTCAACTGCTTCGTTTTCACCAGTTGAAGCACCTGAAGGAACTTCAGCCTTACCTACGATACCGTTTGAAAGAGTAACGTGAACTTCAACAGTTGGGTTACCACGTGAATCAAAAATTTCTAATGCATGTACATTTTCAATAACTGTTTTGAGCATTATTAAAATAAATCCTCCTTAGAATTTGTGGCGAAAAATACAATCTATCCAAACTTGGCTTAGCTAGTCTCTTCCGTCGCTTTTGGGCAGATGCCCTTTTTGACTACAGATTTATTTTAAAGCAACTTTGTGAGCATGTAAACTAAAGAAAGCGTTTTTATAAATCGAAATAAAAAAAGTTTGATCTTAGATCAAACTTTGAGCAATTGAAAAGCATAATACAGCTAAACTTGTAGCACCCAATATATCAGATGGATAGTGAGCGCGCATATTTAAACGAGAAATCACAACCAAAAGCCAGCTCACGACGAGGAAAATAAACAAACCGGCCCCAAATTGACTAACAAATATTTTCCACACCATTAAAAACATAATAGTTGCACTTAATACATGACCACTAGGAAATGAATAGCCATCTCTGGTTGCAAATCTGGTAATTGGTCTTTGTCTTTTGATTGAGTGTTTAAGAAAAATACCAATTAAATCTGTCACAAATAAAGTTGCCAATACCCAGATGCTGAACCAAGGGTGTCCTTCAAAAAATAAAATCAAAGCTAGAACAAAATCCCACACTACGATTAATTTTGGTTCATTCAAAAATGTGATAATCTTCCACATCATAGATTGATTTTCTTTAACTAACTTATGGTGCAAAATGCGATCATAACAATTAAAGCGTCGTGATTTACGAATATTAAAAATTAACCCAAATAAAATTAAAGCCGAAATAAAAAGGCCTATTAATGATTCAACTTTCAATTGTTCTTCCTCAACGTAAACGAATTTCTAAGTTTTATTTTAACAGGTCTTTTTAAATTTTGTTACTTAATCTACAAACTTTTAAATTACTTAATCTTTAGTTGTATCTCTCTTGTTAAGCCAAGTTCTGACAACTATTTTTGTAGGCTTTTTGTGTGGGTTTGCTAGACGATCTTGCAAAATATCAAACGCATTTTGAGCCATTTCATCACGAGGGATATGAATTGAGGAAATAGCTGGATAAACATATTTTACACTCGCCGTATCATTAAATGAGATTAAAGATACGCGCTCAGGTACTTCAATATTAGCTTCTCTAAGAGCTTTTAATGCACCTAGTGCCATTGGATCATTAGCTACAAATAATCCATGTGGAAATTCATCTTGTAATTTTTCTAGCTCTTTTTTGACCACCTGATAACCAGATTTCCATGAATAGTCACCTTGAAAGATGTTTTTAGCATTATAAAGTCCCTCTTCACGTAAATAACCTTCTAAATAAAATCTACGTAGGTCTTGAACTCGTTCATTATCGGTTGTTTTTTCACTTCCTGCTAAAAACCCTATATCACGAATCTTCTCTTTTTCAAATTCGTTAATCACTAATTTGATAGCATTGTCAAAGTCAGCAACAACACAATCGTGTCCTAAACTTAAGCTATCAAAATCCACAAAAATAACATTTTCACTTAATTCATTCAATTTCTGTGCTTGAGAGTGACTAAATTTACCAATCGCAATAATGCCAATAATATCTTCAGGTACTTGATCAATATGACTTTGAAAAATAGAAATAGTTTCAAAACCGCGCTGCTGACCTAATTTTTCTATCCGCAAACGTATCGACATATAATACAGGTCATCCAGTTCTTGACTTGGTGAATACCACTGAATGATTGCGATTCTAGGTGTTTTATTCGAACTAAACAAATGCTTTTTATAATTTAAATTTTTGGCAATTTGCTCGACTTTTAAACGGGTTTGTTCATTTACTGACAGCGTCAAATCCTTATTCAGAATTCTCGAAACTGTCGCAATCGACACGCCCGCTTGTTTAGCAATATCTTTTAAAGTTACTCCCATAAAAATTCCCTAATTATTTTTAACTTCAGCTATAAAGCGATCCCAGCCTTTTTGCCCTTCGACATCATCTTTATAGACACCAGCATTTTCTAATACTTTTGAAAAAACATCAGCTAGCCCTGTTTCAACTATCTCATCGACATTTGCGCTAGTCACGTTTTGCTTTTTCAGACTATCTGCCCAAGATTTATGTTCATCTTTAATTTCATTTGGCTGATCAAGCAAGTACTTCTTAACTTCTTGCATCTCACCTTTTAAACGGCCTGGCAAAATGGCACGCCCCATAACTTCAATTAAGCCAATATTTTCTTTTTTGATATGCCAATATTCATCGTGTGGGTGGAAAATACCTAATGGATATTTAGTGCTCGTATTGTTATCACGTAAAACTAGATCACAAATATAATTTTTGCCTTCAACATGCATAATTGGCGTCACTGTGTGGTGAAGTATACCGTCTTTTTTAGCAACAATATTTAAATCTTCATCGCTGTAATTTTGCCATTTATTGAGAATTAATGTCCCCAATTCAATAATTGAAGCTGGATCAGCACTAATTAAACGCAGATCGCTCATTGGCCAGTTGACAATTCCGGCTTTAACATCGGGATAATCTTCAAAAATAATGGCCTTTTTGATGTTGGCTTTCATCATTGGAAAGATATGTTTACCGCCTTGATAGTGTTCATGAGCAAGCATCGAACCTCCCACAATTGGTAAGTCGGCGTTGGAGCCAACAAAATAATGCGGAAACTGCTTTTCTATTTCAATTAAATTAATCAAGGTCTGTTGATTAATCTTCATTGGCTCGTGAACACTATCTAAGAAAATACAGTGTTCATTAAAGTACGCATATGGAGAATATTGAAAACCCCACTTTTGTCCGCCGATCATCATTCTAATAATCCGGTGATTACTTCTAGCAGCTTGACCAAGTTGTCCTTTGAAGCCTTCATTTTCCATACATAATGCACATTGAGGATATTTTTTAACATTATCATGAGCAGCTTGTGCGATAGCTTTAGGATCTTTTTCAGGCTTTGATAAGTTAATAGTAATCTCCAAATTACCATATTTAGTTGGCTTTTCAAAGACAACATTTTTCTTAATAGCTTCTAACTTAACATAGTCATTTCTTTCACATAAACCATAAAACCAATCGGTTGCCTGATTTGGTGATTGTTGATACTTTTCCCAAAAAGTTCTGTTAACTACTGAAGGACGAGGCGTCATCAAATCATACAACTGATCATTCAAGATTTCACGATCAGTGATACTATCTTCGATCACTTTATTTTTGACTGCTAACTTTATTAACTGCTTAACTAAACATTGACTATCATCAAAATCTTCTTGATCTTTTTGTCCAACTAAGGCTCTGATTCTATTAACCAAATAAAATTTGTCTAATGGTTCATAACTTCCACTAGCAATAACTTGATCTGCATATTTTTCAATTAAAGTCATTTTTATTCTTTCCTAAATATTAAATTCTTTGTGGGCCACCGACAACTTCTGCATCATAAAAACTTGCGTCGTACCCAATTTTTTCTCGATAGATTTTTCCAACGTTTTCTTTTAGTTCTTGTGCTTTATCCTTTCGAACGATCGCAATTGCACTACCGGCAAAACCGCCACCAATCATTCTTGCACCTAAAACGCCAGGTTGTTGCCAGGCATTTTCAGCTAGAGTATCTAATTCTTTACCAGAAACTTCATAATCATAATGAAGTGAAATATGAGAGGCATTAATCAGCCGACCTAATTCTTCGAGATCATTTTTTTGCATTGCATCGATTGCTCGTAAAGTTCTTTGATTTTCACTAACTGCATGACGTGCACGTTTAATCAAGGTTTCATCATTAATCAAGTAGGTATATTGATCAAAAGTTTCTTCATCTAATTCGCCAAGCTTGGAAATATTCAACTTCTTATTGAGGCGCTTAACAGCTTCTTGACACTCTGCAACTCTTTCATTATATTTGGAACTTGCTAAAGAGTGCTTTTTGTTAGTTGACATAATAACTATTTCATAATCACCAAGTTCCAGTGGTAAGTACTTATATTCTAATGTTGAGCAGTCTAAAAAGATCGCATTATCTTTTTTGCCCATCCCCACTGCGAATTGATCCATAATTCCTGAGTTTAAACCTACGAATTGGTTTTCTGTCTTTTGCCCTAATTTAACTAAGTCAAGTTGAGCAACATCGAGATCAAACTGATCCTTTAAAATCGTACCCATTAATAATTCAATCGAAGCAGATGACGAAAGACCCGCTCCATATGGAAGGTTGCCGTGAACTAGTAAGTTAAAACCATGATCAATCTGATAACCAAGATCTTTTAGATAAATGATCATCCCTTTGAAATAGTTAACCCAGCTTCTTGACTCATCTTTTTCAGATTCGTTACTGTCCAAATCAAAAGTAACGACCGCTCCATCTTCCATATTTTCTGAATACATGGCAACTGTCTTATCTAATCTTGCCCCATAAACTCCGTAAGTCCCTAAGCTAATTGCACAAGGAAATACATGGCCGCCATTATAATCAGTATGTTCACCAATCACATTAATTCGGCCAGGAGAAAAATAAACAGCTTCCCCATCTTCATTAAAAACATTTTTGTATTCATTAAGTAATTCTTGCTTATCCATAATTTACTCCTAGTTAAATTTCATTCATTTGAATTAAGTAAAACTTTTACTAAATTCAATATAACACTTTACTAAGCAGATTAAACAAACGCTTTCATTTTTTTACTATTTTACTAACCCGCTACGAAAAAAGGACCGCTTAAGTTGAGAGTAGCAGTCCTTTTAACGTGTATCTAGAAAAATGAGAATGAAGTATGTCTGTGTTGGAATGATTTTTTT
>NZ_CANBCP010000052.1 GCF_947367085.1 uncultured Lactobacillus sp.
ACATCAACTAGTATAACTGATTTATTTTCTAGAATTGATGCTATATCAAAAATAATTTCTACTGATAAAAAAATTCTTGCTGATATAAATGAAAAAAAAGATTCATTAAATAAAGATATGGAAACTTTAAACACTAAAAATAATGAATTAAAAATAAGATATGAGTTTAATATTACTTTGCAATCAAGTATAATATCCTTATCGTTAAAAAGGAACGGAAAGATGATGAGAAAATATCTAAATAAAAAAGCTCTGATAAGCGGAGTTAGTTTGATGGTTTTAGGAATTGTGTGCATTTTAATCAGTGCACTGGTTGTCAACATTGGGCCCAATGGGATGCTTAGAGAATTCTTTTTCTTAATTCCGCTAGGCTGGATTTTAATCTTAATAGGTAGTGGAGTCTTGATTGTAGCTGCTTTTTTAGCACTTAGAAAAGAAGATAAGGCTGTCAATGCGGCAATTAGACTACGTGAAGAAAAAGAAAAGTCAAAATCGAAATCTGAAAAATAAAACTGATAAGGAAAAGATAAAATGTTAATGCTAATTAGTCCGCAGCAATGGCTTGCCTATGACCAATGGTTTAATTTTCAATTACCAGCGATTTGTTTAATTTTAGGTGGATTATTTCTCTTTGTAGGGTTAATCCCACTTTTATATGCTCGAAATAAAGTTACGTGGAGTATATTTTATAGTTTACTTGGACTTTGTATTGTAACTGGTATTTTTTGTGGCATAAAATCTTCAGGCACGCAAGTTAAGCAGTATTTTGCTCAGACTCAATACATTACTCCACAAACACGCACTTATAGCATGCAGCTGTTTTTCAAAAAGGAAAATGATCCTTATGAAATCGCTCAGTATCGCTATGTAACAGATATCAATAATGTCAGTCATTTGACAAATATCTATCAGAAAAAAGCAGTAAAACAAAGAGTTGAATTTTTAGGCCGAGATGATTATTACATCTATGTCAAATTAGACAAGATGGTCATGAAATTCAGTACGGTCGATTGTGAAAAAATTTCAGGTAATCAAGCTTATTTTTCTGGTTATCGCTTTATCATGCGTAATAAAGATTTTGAAAAAATCGGTTTTTTAAAGCTACCTTACAATATGCGCGATAAAATTTTGGTGCCAAAAGACCAATGGAATAAAAAAGTTCCCCCTTATTACACAGAAAACTATGCTCATCCAGGATTAGTTGCAAACTGGATCCCAGATTCAAGCAAATAATGCTAAAATAGGCATAGGTATTATTTGATATATAAAAAGGTGAATAAGACTTGTCAACAAGTACTATAACAACTAATTTAATTATTATGTTGATTACCTTCGTTGTGGCAATCTTCTTCGTATTGGCTGAATTTGCTTTAGTTCAAACTAGACCTAGCCAATTAGAAGATATGCTTGCTAACGGAAAAGGTAATCCTAAAAAAGTAAAACGTGCACTACATATGGTGCATAATTTGAATGAATCACTTTCCACAACTCAGGTAGGTACAACCCTAGTTGGTGTTATCTTAGGTTGGGTTGGTCAAAGTACGATTGAGGAACTTTTGACCGACTTATTTGGAATGACTCATTTATTTGGTGCCAAGACTTCTGGAGTTTTAGGAGCAACAATTGGTGTTATCCTTTTAACTTATTTGGAAGTTGTTGTAACCGAAATTGTTCCTAAGAACGTAGCTATTGATATGCCAGTTAAGTGCTTAATGGCGGTAGTAACGCCGCTTAGTGCCTTTCACTGGATAGTTTATCCATTTGTCTGGTTGCTTAACCACTCAGCTAATGGATTACTCCACTTACTTGGAATGGAATCAGCTGACGAAGAAAAAGAAATCTATTCCCAATCAGAAATTTTGCGCTTGTCGCGTAATGCTGTAAGCGGTGGTTCTTTAGATAAAGATGATTTGCTTTATATGGAAAGAGCCTTTGAGCTAAACGATAAAGTAGCTAAAGACATTATGACGGATAGAACCCAGCTGGAAGTATTGGATGCTAAAGACAATATTAAGACAGCTTTGGATATGTACTTAAAAGAAGGTTACAGCCGTTTTCCAGTTGTTAGGGATAATGACAAAGACGACGTCGTTGGATACGTCTATGCCTACGATATTGTCAGCCAGTACATGGAAAATCCAGATGTCCCAATTACGAGAATTATTCGTGCCATTATCACGGTTCCTGAATCGATGCTCATTCAAGAAATTTTGAAGTTAATGATCAAAAAGCATACTCCAATCGTCTTAGTTGTCGACGAATATGGTGGTACTAGTGGGATCGTAACTGATAAGGATATTTATGAAGAATTATTTGGAACGATTAAAGATGAAATTGATGACGTTTCTGATGAATATATTGTCAAAGACGATCATGGTCAAATTCATGTTTCTGGTAAGACTACTCTTTATGACTTTGAAAGATACTTCCACACCAAGCTTAAGAACTTTGAAGATAGTGATATTATCACCATTGGTGGGTATATGATGGAGCATTATCCAAACTTAGAACAAGGTCAAAGTGTAGAATTTGAAGGCTTTAAGTTTGAACTTGCTAGTGTTGAACAAGGTTTCATGCGCTGGTTTATTGTTTCTAAAGTTGATGCAAATACAAAGTCTGAAAAAGAAAGCGATTCTTCATCAGATAAAAAGTAATGATAGTTAAGAAAAGTACCGTTTTTTAGCGGTGCTTTTTTCTTGTTCGTGTTATAATTCTACTATCAACGAACAAAGTAATATTAAGGGGTTAAAAATGGCAAAAAGCGATAATATTAATGACATTATTGATCATGTTTTGTACAGTCAAGAAGACATCCAGCAAATGTGTAAACGTCTTGGCAAGCAATTAACTGAAGACTACGCTGGTAAGGATCCATTAGTTGTTGGTGTATTAAAAGGAGCAGTCTTTTTTATGATTGACTTAGTCCGTCAAATGGACGTAAAGATGCAAAATGACTTTATGGATGTTTCAAGCTACGGTAATGGCTTTGAATCAAGTGGTGAGGTTCGCTTGGATATTGATGTTCAAGCTGATGTAAAAGGGCGCGATGTCTTATTAGTTGAAGATATCGTTGATACTGGTCACACTTTGAAGTTTATGAAAGATTTACTTACTGAGCGGGGTGCCAAAAGTGTTAAATGTTGTGCGCTTTTGAATAAGACTGAACGTCGTGAAGATGATGTGGTTGTGGACTACTACGGTGCTAAAGTTGCCAATGAATTCGTTGTTGGCTATGGATTAGATTACTTAAATGAATACCGTAATATTCCATTTATTGGGGTCTTAAAGCCAGAAGTTATTCAAGCTAATTTGAATAGATAATTGGATATAAAAAGACGGAACCTAGGAAGGATCCGTCTTTTTGTATGCATTGATAAATATCAAAGCTAATCTTTATTTTTCTTTTTCATATAATAGTAAACTGGCAGCCCTAATAGCGTTAGCCCGATTCCTGTTAAGGACAATGCAAATTGGTTGATCACAGTAGAAACTACAATGAAAATCCCGCCTCCGATAGAAATTACAGGGATAATTGGATACCAGGGAACAATGTAAGGACGATTTAGTTTAGGTTCTCGAAAACGTAAAATTACTACGGCAATTGAAATTAAAGTAGTAAAGGTCCACATTACGAAAACTAACATGTTGGTTAATAAATCAAATGTCCCAAGTAGGATCATCACAAGTGAGATAGCTAAAATAATTAATGCAGAAATTGTTGGAACGCCCGTGTTAATGTTCGTTTTTCCAATTTTGTTGTAAAATGGAATACTCTTATCTTGGGCTAATGTATAAGGAATCCGCATCCCAGTTAACATAAAACCGTTGATCGCTCCATAAACAGAGATTAAAATTCCGATTGTGATCAACTTTCCACCAATATTGCCAAATAACTTCAACGAAGCTAGATAAGCTGTATTTTGGTTGCCGATAATTTCTTTAAAAGGAATTACACTCATAAATGTGTAGTTAACTAAGACATAGATGACTGTAATTGCTGACAAACCAATAATGATAGCTCGTGAAAGATTTTTTTCAGGCTTAGTCACTTCTCCTGCTAAGTTAGTGACATTGATCCAGCCATCATAAGCAAATAAAGCTGCTAATAACCCGCCTGATAAAGCCGTCGCAAATGATGTATGGCCACCAGCTTGAATGGGGAAGATTGGGACATTTATCTTTGCAGTATTAAAAAGACCGAATACAACGATTAAGGCAATTGGAATTATTTTTAAAATTGTCATTATCGCTTGCATTCGGGTGGAAAACTTAGTGGAGATCAAATTTAATCCCATTAAAAATAGTGCTAGCACAATTGCAATTAAGGTAGCAAAACGAGCGGGAATGTTGAATAATACCGCAAATTGTTGACCAAATACTACACTAAGTGCGCCAATATTTGCTGGAAAGTAAATCAACATCTGGGCCCAGCCAAATAAAAATCCCCAAACTTTTCCGTAAGTGTATTCGATATATTTAACAGATCCGCCTGTCACAGGAAGCGCTGCTGCAATTTCAGAAACGGTTAAACCAGAAGCAATTGAGATCAAACCTGCAAAGATCCAAACCAGTAGAGTTAGTGAAGGACTTTGTGTGCTCTGAGTAATTGCGCTGATTTTAAAAAAGACTCCGCCGCCTATTACAGTGCCGACGACAGTCGCTAGTGCTTGAGTAAAACTAATCTGTCTCTTCATAACTCATGCTCCTAATTTAAAACAAGTGATGACTTTCTTATTATACTATAAAGATGAAAGATTCTAGCATGCTTAAGCATTATTGGGTAAAATAAGACAGAGGGAGGCTAGAGTTGTGCATCGTTATCACCATCGTTATACTTTACCAGCAATCATTGGCTTATTGATCTTGGCAATAGGCATTATGGTTTGGGGCTTTTTTAATATGAGAAGCAACACGACTGTTCCACGTGGGGCAAATATGAGTGTTTTAGGCGTAGAACTGGATCAAAATATTGATAATGTAGATTTACATGAACTCCAAAAAAATGGCATCTCATTTGTGTATTTACGTTCAACTCAAGGAAAGTCGTATTTTGATGATAACTACTTGATTTATCGTGATCGCGTGCAGGGGACAAAATTATCTTATGGTTCCATTGTGACTTTCAGTAATGAAAGCAGTGTACAAGATCAATTTAATTATTTTGAAAAAAAAGTAGGTAGCCAAAGTGGTAACTTGCCAATTATGATTGTGCCCGCAATTGCGACAAATAGCCCTAGGTTTTGGCGTAATATGGGCCAATTTAGCCAGTTATTAGTTAATACTGGGAAAAAAGTGTTAATTGCTGGTAATTATACCCAGAAAAAGTATTTTGCACCAGGGACGCAATTTCTGTACACAGGTTCTAGTCTAAAAGATAAAAAAGAATACGCCTTTTGGTGTTATACACAAGCAGGGCGAGTTAAGAATGTTAAATATTTGAACTCAAACGTTACAATGTTTGCTTATATTGGCAGCATGGCCACTTATCAGCAGCGTTATGGAGCTCAAATCACTCAATAAAGGTGTTAATGAAAATGTATCCAGATAGTATTCAAACAATTTTAGAAAAACAAAAAAAGAGTAAACCGACTTTGATTCAAAAACAAAGCTATGACGCAATTGAAAATGGAGCAAGTATTGTAGGGCTAGCTAAGACTGGAACTGGTAAGACCTTGGCTTATGGTTTACCGGTTTTAGTGCGTATCAAAAAAATCGGCGGTCAAGCAGTGATTTTAGAGCCGACAACTGAATTAGCAATTCAAACGCGCAATGCCCTACAAGATTTTGCAAAAGCTCTCGGTTTAAAAACGATTGCATTAGTTGGAGCGGGGAATCGCAAGCGACAGCTAGAGCGATTAAAGAAAGATAAGCCAGAAATCTTAATTTGTACTCCAGGAAGGTTTTTTGACTTTTTCTCAGAAAATAGAATAAAGATTGAAAATATAAGATCACTAGTCATCGATGAAGCTGATGATATTTTGGAATTTACCAAGGCTCAGCTTCTTTCTTCGCTTGGACAAAATTTGTCATCACAAGCGCAAATTCTTCTGTTTGGGGCGTCAGAATCTGAAATAACGCAAAACTGTGAAGAATTGTTTGGTCGCACTTTTTTATTAGTTGATGTAAGAAATGAGCAAAAATCAGAAGTAAAGCACTATTTTTTACAAGTTTCAAACCAGTATAAAATGCAGTTTGTGCAGCGGCTTGCTAAACTTGATAATTTTAAAGGGATGCTCTTTTTTGATTCTAATGAAACGCAAAATCGCTTCGCCAAAATTTTTTCCCACACTAAAACCAAATTTGGGATTTTATCTAGTGACAGCAATAAGCAGACAAAAGAAAAGGTTCTAAGTGATTTTAGAAAGGGCTTTATTAAGCTCTTATTTGTCACGGATTTAGCAGCGCGTGGACTTGATATTCCCGATGTCACTTATGTCATTAATTTTGAGATTCCAAGTGAAACTAATACCTACATGCATCGTGCTGGTCGAACAGGGCGAATGAATAAGAGTGGAACTGTAGTAACTTTAGGAGACGATCATGATTTTCGCAACATGCGTAAACTAGTTGCAGATCAGTATTTAATTGAGCGTGTCTATTTTAAAGGTTATCAGCTTACCACTCAAAAGCCTGAAGAAAAGCAAGTAGAAAATTCAAAACAAGATAATAAAAAGACTACGCAAGTTTCTAAAAAGCAAACTAAGCATAAGAAAAAGCGCTGGCGTAATAAAAAGAACAAAGGATATCATCCCAAAAATAAAGAAGGGGTACGTTAATGTCTAAAATAGTTAAATGGCTTGAAACTTATGTCTTACCGCCAGCGGCAAAACTAGGTCAAGTTAGATGGCTTGTAGCCTTGCGGGATACCTTCATTTCTTTATTGCCAATTACAATGGTTGGATCTTTGGCAATGCTCTTTAATAGCTTAATAAAGGCTGCTAAAGTGCAATTAGGGTGGAATCAATTTGCGACGATTTTAACGCCATTGGTGGTGATTGACAATGTTGTGTGGAATGGTACTTTTGCCCTATTTGCCTTGTATTTTGCATTTTCGTGGGGCTATCATTTAGCAAAGGCATTCGAAGTTAATCGTTTGGCTGGTTCAATTGCATCTCTTGTATCGTTTACAATGAGTATCAGCGATATAGTCAAGATTAAAATGAAAATGGATGCAGCTAGTTTAAAAAATGCAGTGGATATTAATCAATTTTCAACTTCTGGACTTTTTACAGCGATAATTTTTGGTGGCATTGGTAGTGCGATTTTTATTATTTTATATCGGATGCGCTTTACCTTAAAAGTTGACGCGACAATGCCACATGCTGAATGGGTAGCTTTTTCTACCCTTATTCCAATGATGATCGCAATTTTTGGGGTCGGGGTCATAAATTGGTTCTTTCAGCGTTTTACAGGAACTTATTTTGGTGCTTGGCTGCTGGAAACGATCCAATCACCGCTGGTTAAAATGGGACAAGGCTTTGGTGTTGTCTTATTGATTACATTCTTGGTGCAGGTCTTTTGGTTCTTTGGGATTAACGGAATTAGTGTTTTGACTCCAGTAATTGATTCACTGTGGCTTACTCCTCAAAATAGCAACGTAACTGCTGTACGAGAAGGAGTTCAAGTTCCTTATGACTGGGTAAGAGATTCTTTTAATGTTTTTGCCTGGTTTGGCGGAGCGGGTGGTACTTTGATTTTGATAATTGCTATTTTAGTCTTTTCTAAGAGAAGCGATTTTAGAACTGTGGCAAAAATGGCCTTAGCTCCAGGTTTATTTAATATTAATGAACCAATTTTATTTGGACTACCTGTAGTATTTAATCCTGTCTATTTAATTCCTTTTGTTGTTGCACCACTAGTCAATGTGTCACTAGCTTATTGGGTGACAAAACTCGGTTGGGTAAATCCTGTGCAAATCTTTGTTCCAGGAGTAATGCCGCCGATTATTGGCCCATTTTTAGCATGTAATTACGACTGGCGTGCGATTGTTTTATCATTAGTAAATATGATAATTGCATTCTTTATTTGGATGCCGTTTGTGTTTGCGGCAGATAAGATTGCAGCCGAAGATGACAATAATCGTAGTTTTTATTTGCCAGAAATTTAAATTATTAGACGTAGTACAAAAATTAGTTTTATGGTAAAGTAAAACTAGTTTTGACCCCGTAGTTCATCTGGATAGAACAATGGTCTCCTAAACCGTAGAGGTGAGTTCGAATCTCACCGGGGTCATAAAATTAAAGCACTGCTATTTGAGGCAGTGCTTTTTTGAAAGATTTATAAAATAAGTAAGGGATTTGTCAAAATTTTCCAGATCAAGACTAGGGTGATCAGCAAAAAGACCAATCCAATAATTAGGATGGTGATGCGTGTTTTTCTAATGTATTGCTTATTGAAACTAAAGACTAGTAAAAAGACAGTGATGATAATTAAAATTCCAGCTAAAAATAAAATCCAAGACATTGCTTTTCTCCAATAGACAAAATTCTATCTAAATTAAAACATAAACAGTAATTAAAAATACAGATATTTTTTTGAATTTGATAGTGCAAAAGATACGCTTTTTACGGTATAGTAGAAGTAATTGTATCGGAGGTAACTTATGAAAAAAATCAAAGTGATGACAGTTTTTGGAACCCGTCCAGAAGCTATTAAAATGGCGCCACTTGTTTTGAAATTAAAAAAAGACGACCGTTTCGATGAAGTAACTGTAGTTAGTGCTCAGCACCGTGAAATGCTTGATCAAGTTTTGGAAATCTTCAAGATTAAGCCAGATTATGACTTTAACATTATGCACAAGAACCAGACTTTGGAAGAAATCACTTCAAAAGTTATGATCGATTTGGCTAAAGTTATAAAAGAAGAAAAACCTGATATTGTTTTAGTTCACGGCGATACTACTACAAGCTTTGCAGCAGGTCTTGCCACATTTTATGAACAGACTACTTTAGGCCACGTTGAAGCGGGCTTACGCACTTGGAATAAGTACTCTCCATTCCCTGAAGAAATGAACCGTCAAATGACAGATGATTTGACAGATTTATACTTTGCTCCAACTGAGTTAAGTAAGGCTAACTTATTAAAAGAAAATCACAAAGCTGATAACATCTATGTCACTGGTAATACTGCAATTGATGCTCTTCAGCAGACTGTCCAAAAAGATTACCACCACGATGTGCTTGATGAAATTAAGCCAGGCAATCGGGTGATTTTAGTAACTATGCACCGCCGCGAAAACCAAGGTGAGCCAATGCGCCGCGTCTTCAAAGTCATGAAGCAAGTTGTTGATTCTCACCCAGACGTTGAAATTATTTATCCAGTTCACTTATCGCCAAAAGTGCAAGAAGTTGCCAATGAAGTTTTAGGTGGCGATCCACGTATTCACTTAATTGCTCCACTTGATGTAGTTGACTTCCATAACTTAGCTAAGCGTTCATACTTTATTATGACTGATTCTGGTGGTGTTCAAGAAGAAGCACCAAGTTTGGGTAAGCCAGTTTTAGTTTTACGTGATACGACTGAACGTCCTGAAGGTGTCAAAGCCGGTACTTTGAAGTTAGTTGGTACTCAAGTAGATCCTGTTCACGATGAAATGGTTGAACTGCTTGAAAATAAAGACGCCTATGAAGAAATGGCAAATGCCAAAAACCCATATGGTGATGGCCATGCTAGCGAGCGTATAATGGATGCAATTGCTTATTACTTCTCAGATAAAAAAAGTCCTAAACCAAAGGACTTTGAATAAAAATAAAAATCCTAAGTTCAATTGAGCTTAGGATTTTTTCTTATCTTTAATTCTTCTTTTTAGTAATTTGGCTAGCTTGCTGCTAGATTTAAGAAAAATGGACTTGGTAGTTAAGTAGTTAAAAATACCAACTACAATTTGATCAATAGCTTTTACTACAAAGGTATTCCAATGTAAGCATGACATACCTAAGAACATAATAATGTTATCAGGAATTAGGCTTAAGACACGATAAAGGAAAAATAAAGCTAATTGATAAATTACGGAATGGCTTTCGTCGACATTTTCGATAAAGACACCATGTTTATTAAAAACAAAAGATGCCAAGTTAGAAATAATAAATGCCAATATATTGGCATAAAACCACGGTATTTTCCAAAGGTTATGAAAAAGCCAAAATGTAAGAATGTTTATTAAAGCTGCTAAAAAGCCAAATACTACATAAACATAAAAATTACGGTGGCGTAAAACTAGTTTATTTCCTAGCTGACGTAAACGCTCCTTGGAAATATTGCTAGTTGAATGGCGCTTAGCCATTAAATGCCTCAGCCATTTGCGAAGCTGCTTGGTCAATCAACTCAATGTCATCATCTTCAACCGCGTTTTCAATCGTTACTGGTTGTGCAACTTCTTGAGCACCAATTTTTTTGAAGGCTTTTTGGAAGTCAAAAACATTTTCACAGTAGTGATCTTTGTATGTTTTGTCACCAGAGCCCATTACAGCGAATTTTTTGCCAGTTAAGTCTAATTCCATTAGTTGATCATAAAAATCGCGTAATTCATCAGTCATGACGCCTTCTCCGTAGGTATAAGTCACCATAACGCAAAGATCAGCATCTAAATAAGAACTTGCATCTGCAAAACTTACATCAGTAGTTTCAACTTCAAAGCCAGCATCTTGAAGATCTTCTTCAAGAATATCAGCCATATCTTCATCATTACCGGTCATACTAGCAAAAACTATTTGTGCTTTCATTAGATCGTCTTCTTTCGTCAAAATATCTTATTTTATTATACTAGATAGAGAAAGAGAATGTGTGAAGAGGAGGAGAAAAAGTTTTAGAAAAGCTTTATAATAAAAGAGATACATTATTTTAAATCTAATTTACTTAAATAAAAGGAGAGTATTGTTTTGATAACAATTAAATCAAAAAGAGAACTTCAAGGAATGCAAAAATCAGGGCGTGTACTAGCTTCAATGTTTGAGGCTTTACGCGATTTTATCAAGCCTGGTATTCCTACTTGGGATATCGAAGAATTCTGTCAAGATTTTATGAAAAAGCATGGTGGTCGTTTGTCTGAACAGGGATTTGAAGGCTATAAATACGGAACTTGTATCAGCGTCAATGATGAAATTGCCCACCAAGTTCCTAGAAAAGATAGAATTTTGCATGAAGGCGATATCGTTAGTGTAGATGTTACTTGCAATGTAGATGGCTATGAAACTGATTCATGTACTACTTATCCAGTAGGTAAGATTTCTGAAGAAGATGCAAAATTAATCGAAGATACTAAAAAAGCTATGTATCTCGGAATTGATCAAGCAACAGTTGGCAATAGAATTGGGGATATCGGTAGTGTGATTCAAAACTTTCTTGAAGTTGAAAATAACTATGGTGATGTTCGTGAATTAGTGGGGCATGGTATTCAACCTTCAATTCATGAAGATCCCGAAGTTCCTCACTGGGGTAAAGCTGGACACGGTCTTCGTCTTCGTGAAGGGATGACTATTACTGTAGAACCAATGGTTGAAGCTGGTGGAGATTGGAGAATTAAGCAAAAGACTGTCTCAGATCCAAATGATGATTGGGTATATTACGCAACTCCTGATGGTTCTAAAGCTGCTCAATTTGAACATACTTTTGCCATTACTAAAGACGGTCCAAAAATTTTAACTCTTCAAAAGCCATATGATGGCTATGAAAAATATTTGCCACATTTTGATGAAGAATAGGCTTAATGAAGATTAATAAACAAAAGTTAAAACTACGATTAAATCATATGGTCGTAGCCTTGTCGAAAGTAATTTCTCGAGGGGAAATTACACAAAATTCAATTATTATTGCTTATTATATACTGTTTAGTATTTTTCCAATCATCATTATAGTCGGAAACGTTTTACCCTTATTTAAAATTGATACTAAGCCGATTGCAGACTATTTAGAGTTGATTTTTCCTAGCGAAGTGTCAACTTTTGTAATGCCAATCATTAATAGCTTATTAAAGCAGCATTCAAGTGGCTTTATTAGCTTTGGTATTGTTTTGGCAATTTGGTCTTTTTCAAGCTTAATAAATTCAATTAGAATTGCAATGAATCGAATTTATGGAGTTTATAGCAAAGAAAAAGGGCAACCTTGGTGGCATACTGTTTTTTCACGTTCAATTTCATTTTTGATTACGGCCATCATGGTTTTAGTTTTCGCATTAGCGATA
>NZ_CANBCP010000053.1 GCF_947367085.1 uncultured Lactobacillus sp.
GTATTTTATTTATGTGATATACTTTTATTGAAATCGGTTACATCATTACTGAATAGGAGGGTAAGATGGCAGATACAATAAAAGTAAAAAAGTCAGTAGTTAAGTCACCCTTTTGGGTACGTTACCGTTCCTTGATTGCTGATGAAGCTATAAATTATCAATGGAAAATAATGAATAATGAGAATAATACAGATGAAGCAGAAAGAAGTTATGCTCTAAGAAATTTTAGAATTGCTGCAAATCTAGAGAAAGGCCATCATTATGGAATGGTTTTTCAAGATACAGATGTATATAAATGGTTAGAGACAGTAGCTTACATTCTGAAGTATGAGAAAAATGAAGATTTAAAAAAACGTGCTGATAAAGTAGTTAAGCTAATTGGTAAAGCTCAAGAATCAGATGGTTATCTATCAACCTATTATCAAATTGAAAAACCAGATTTAAAGTTCAAACAACTTCAACAATCTCATGAATTATATTGCATGGGGCATTATATTGAAGCAGGCGTTGCTTATTATAAATCAACTAAAAATAAGCAAGCTTTAGATATAGCGGAAAAAATGGCAGTTTTTATTTATAACTACTTTCTTTCCATCAATCATAGCTATCAGTACGATGGTCATCCGGAAATTGAACAAGCATTAGTTAAATTATATAGTTGTACTAAAAAAGATAAATATTTAAATCTAGCAAGACATTTTGTAAGTATCAGAGGAAAAAATACAAACTTCTTTGAAAAACAGAATAAGGAAAACAATATTGAAGATGATCCTTTTCCCGAAATGAGAAGAGCAAATAAAAATTATTTTTTTGATAGTGTCCCTTTAAAGTATCAGAAATTAAATGGAGCACATGCAGTTAGAGCTTTATATTTTTTGAGTGGAGCAGCAGGAGTTGCTAGATTAAAGAACGATAAAATATTAGAGTCTGAAGTTTTAAAACTATGGAACGAGATTATCCACAAACAAATGTTTATCACAGGAAATGTTGGACAAACATCTAATGGAGAAGCCTTTACTCAAGATTATGATCTACCAAACTTAACGAATTATGGTGAGACTTGTGCTTCCGTAGCAATGATATTGTTAGCTCGTGAATTAGAAGAAAATAATTATAGGGCTGAATTTGGCGAAATTTTAGAAAAAGAATTATATAACGGAGCGCTTTCTGGGATTGGATTAAATGGTAAAAACTATTTTTATTCAAATCCTATGGAGACAAAAGATAATCATCTTAAAAAAGGTTTTAGTAGAGAGCGGAGACAAAAGTGGTTTTCTTGTGCTTGCTGCCCAACCAATATTACAAGACTTATTGCATCTTTAGATAAATATATTTATGTAGTGAAAGATAGAACAATTATATTAGATCAATTGATTGCAAATGAAACAGAGTTTAGTCATGATATCCACATAAATGTCTTGTCTTCCTTACCTTGGGGAAATAGAGTCAAAATCCGTATCTTAAATCCTCAACAAATTAAATTGCATTTTAAGGTTCGTCTGCCTGAATGGAGTGATAGCAATGAGATAAATGTTATAGGTAATGACTCGCTTAGCAATATTGAAAATAATATTTTAGACGTTTCGTTCGCACAAGATCTAAAAATAGAAATAAATTTAGATAATCAGATTCACTTTGTAAAAGCTAATCCTAAAGTGAGAAATGATGTTGGAAAAGTTGCTATTCAAAAAGGTCCATTAATTTATTGTCAGGAAAGAGCGGACAATATAGGGGAATATGAAAATTATATTATCCCCAAGAATTGTGAAGTTAAAACATATTTTCGAAATGATGAATTAAATGGCGTAGAAAAGATTGATATTTTAAATGCAAAATATCAACAATGGACATCTTTGTACTCATATAATTCAATTAAAACCAATAAAAAAGTTTTAACATTAATTCCTTATTATGCATGGGCTAATCGAATGCCGAGATCAATGACAGTTTGGATGGAGAGTGAATAAGTAATGGAAACAATAAATCTAGAAAACAAAAAAGGAAAAGTTACAATAAGTAAATATTTGCAAGGTCAATTTAGTGAACACTTAGGGTCTGGGATTTATGGAGGAATTTGGGTAGGAAAAGATAGTTCAATTCCTAATATTCGCGGAATAAGAAGTGATGTTGTTGAAGCATTAAAGAATTTACATATTCCAGTTTTGAGATGGCCAGGAGGTTTCTTTTCAGATATTTATCATTGGAGAGATGGAGTTGGTTCTATTAGATATCCAATAATTAATACCAGTTGGGGAAATGATTTAGAAAGTAATGAATTCGGAACTGATGAATTTTTTGATTTTTGTCAGCAAATTGGCGCAGAGCCTTATTTAAATATTAATATGTCAAGTGGTACTATACACGAAATGACAGATTGGCTTGAATATATAACTAGTCCAGTAGGAAAAATGGCTGATTTAAGGAAGAAAAATGGACATGAAGAACCATGGAAATTAAAATTTATTGGAATTGGGAATGAAGAATGGGGAGAAGATGGTCATATGAGACCAGAGTTTTATGCAGACTTATATAGGTTATGGCAAACTTTTGCTCATCAATATGATCCAACTCAACCTCCTTTATTTAAAGTGGCATGTGGACCCAATATTGATGATTTTAATTGGACAAATGTGGTTATGGAAAATGCAAACGAATTTATGGATGGATTAAGTTTACATCATTACGGTTTGACCGATCTGTGGGACAAAAAAGGATATGCTACTGATTTTGAACCAAAAGAGTGGGACTCATTACTATATAGTATTAGAAAAATGGATTATTTTATTCATGAACACGGTCTTAGGATGGCGAAATATGATCCAACTCATCGTATAAAACTTATTGTAGATGAATGGGGAGATTGGTTACATAATGAGCCACATACTAATCCCGCTTATCTTTATCAACAAAACACTATACGAGATGCGGTCATGGCTGCGACAACATTAAATATTTTTGCTAAACATGCGGAACTAGTTGGAATGGCTAATATTGCTCAGACTGTGAATGTTTTGCAGTCTATGATTTTAACAAAAAAGGATCAGATGATTTTAACACCAACATATTATGTATTTGATATGTATAAATATCATCAAAACGCCAAGCGAATTGCTGCATATAATGATAACGGTGACCCACTTACATATACTGTGTCTGAAAAAGATAATAAATATATTATTTCTGTATGTAATACTTCGCAAACTGAAAAGAATACAATCAAATTTATTTTTAAAGATGAATTAGGAGGTATTCTGTATCATAAGAGACTACATGCAGATAAGAATGACGCACATAATTCTTTTAATAACCCAAATAATATACAGTTAATGGAGTATGGCGATTATCAAATCACTAAAAATACAATAACTTTACCGTTGAAAGATAAAGATATTGTAACTGTTATCCTAAATAAATAAAAACCAGATAAACATACATCTGGAAAAAAGATATCAAAAAATCCTATTAAATCAAGAGTTGATTCAATAGGATTTTTATTTTGATTAAAGGCTATAATGTATTAAAAATAGACTTTAGTCTCAGATACATTGTTATATTCTTTTGGATAAACAAATAAGAAGCTTTTTGGCTTCATTTAAATTGTTTGCATTCGCAGGCACACATAAAACATCATCCGAACTAGACGAAAGTTTTGATAATATAGGAATTTTGTCAGCTTGGATTCCATAAATTTTGTTGTGTTTAATAAATAAATACTGTTTGTCGATTCTTTTAGCAAATAACTTCTTAGGTATAGGTTTAAGATTTTTAGTATTAGCATTTAGATATTTAAATCCACGTTTATTAATTATCAATATATCAACTTGTTTAGCGGATATCATACTTCGCAATTTAATTTCGTTACTAATTTTTTTACTGGATCCTACAGTTACCTCAGATGTTTTGCGTCCTTGATTATAATTAATCTTCAGTATTTTATTTAATTCTCCCTGGATTGAAGAGACCTCATAAGTATTAGGAGGATCAGAAGTATATGCAGCAATATTTAATACTGAATGATCTTTCATAATTGTGGTACTTATAAAAAATGTAAGGATAGCTACGATAAAAAGAGTAACTCCAAGTTCAAATTTATATGCAAAAAAAATATATTTAAGTTTACTTTTAAGGCTTTTTCTAGTAGAAAGCTCCTTTTTTAAAGTAGGTTTCATGCAAAAACCTCCATTCAAATACAATATATATCCAGTTTAACTCAAATTTGAAAGGTATACAATTTAAAATGGAGATTATATATTAGGCAAATAAAAATAAATTTTTCAAATTATCAAAATATATAAAACAAATTATAAAAAGTGATTGACAAACCACAATACAAATACCATACTATATGTGTAAACAATGAAAGCACTTACAACGTAACATTGAATTTGTTTATTATTTATTAGGAGGACAAAATGAAGAGCTGGAAAAAGCTTATAATAGGAGGATTGGCAATTGTTGCTGCTTCAATGTCATTAACTGGCTGTGGTAACAAGAGCTCTGAACCTACTAAGACATCAGATGGAAAAACTATTGTTAATTATTGGACCTTTACAGCTATCCACACAAAATATTGGAAAGAAGCTGCAAAGCTATGGAATAAGGAACATCCAAAGCAACAGATAAAGCTTAAGACTACGGTTCTTCCATTTGCAAACGAAAACGAAAAATTGACTACTGCTTTACAAGGTGGTACTGGAGCCCCAGATATGGTTGATGTTGAAATTGGTCAAGCTGCAACACAACTAAAAGAAAAAAATCCACCATATCTTTCATTAAATAAAGAGATAAAGCCTTATAAAAATGAGCTGATTCAGACTAGATTAGATAATTATAAGAAAGATGGCAAATATTACGGGCTTGATTATCACGTGGGTACATTTGTTACTTATTACAATACTGAACTTTTAAAGAAGGCAGGAGTTGATTACAAAAATATTAAGACTTGGGATGACTTCACTAAAGCGGGGAAACAAGTTAAAGCTAAGACTGGCAAGTATATGACTACATTTTCACCAAATGCAAACTTTCAGTGGTATGCAATGATTTCACAACAACATGCTGACTTATTTAATAAATCATTAACCAAACCAGATGTTAACAATGCTGCAGCTGTAAGATCTTTGCAAATGGCACAAGATTGGATTTACAAAGATAAAATCGCTCGTAAATCACCAGGTGCTCCCGGTCAAGATAATGATCAATATTTTGCTTTTATGAATAAAGGAAATGTTGCTTCAATTACGATGCCTGCCTGGTATATGAGCAGAATGGTAACCTACATGCCTAAATTAAAAGGTAAGATTGCTTTAGCACCAATGCCAGTATTCAAAAAGGGTGACCGTACTTCTGCTGATGGTGGTGGTACTGCTACTATGGTTACCAACCAAGTACCTAAAGAATCTCAAGAGTTAGTTAAGAAGTTTGTTGTTTTTGGTAAAGCTAACAAGCAAATGGCTATAAAACAATGGACAATGTTAGGATTTGATCCAATTCGTAAAGATGTCTGGAACTCTCCAGAATTAAGATCAAAGAATAAATACACTGATTACTTTGGTACTAATATCTTTGATACTTTGGTTCAATTACAAAATCAAACCGGCCACGTAACAACTACTAATAAGAATTCACCAGTAATTAATGATTATCTATTAAGATATACTATTCCTAATGTTATTGGTAAGGGTAAACCTTCAGCAAAGACAAGCTTGAATGAAGCACAAAAAGCGTTGCTGAAAAAGTTTAAGAGTGAAAATTAATATTAGAAATAATGGAACTAAATAATTAATAATCTTTGGTTCCATTATTTTATTTAATAATACAAGGAGTGAGTGTTATGGATTCAACGGGTCCTGAAATAATGACTAAGCCAAAAAGAAAAATAAATTGGCAAAAAGTGGCACCATATTTGTTTGTTTCTCCATTTATCATCGCTTTCTTACTTTTCTCAGTTTACCCATTTGTATCGGCTATTAAGATGAGTTTTGAACAAGTAAACGGAATAGCAGGATCTACATGGATCGGCTTAAGAAATTATAAACAATTATTTGGTTTAAATGAATTTTATGCTGCCTTATGGAATGTATTTCGTTATACAATTTGGACATTGCTGATTTTAATTCCATTACCAATGCTGGTAGCGTTTGTTATTAATAGAAAGGGTACGCCACTAAAAGGATTTTTTAAATCAGTATATTTCGCTCCAGTTTTAACATCGACTGTAATTGCAGGTTTAATTTTTAGATATGCGTTTAGTGATGATAAGACAGGAGTATTTAACCAGTGGTTATCAGTATTTCATTTAGGACCATTTGATTGGCTAGAAAACGCACATACTGCTATGTTCGCTTTGGTTATTATCGCAGTTTGGCGTTGGATTGGTGTAAATACTATTTACTTTCTTTCTGGGTTACAAGGTATTTCACCTGATATATATGAAGCGGCTGATATGGATGGTGCCAATGGTTGGCAGAAATTCCGCTATATTACTATACCAATGTTAAAGCCTATTACTATTTATGTTTTAACTATTTCAATTCAAGCTGGATTTTCACTATTCAATGAATCATATGTTTATTGGGGAGCCGAATCTCCAAATAACATTGGTACTACGTTAGTAACCTTGATCTATAAGACCGCATTTACAGATGGAAACTTTGGCTTATCTTGTGCTGTTGGTGTCGCATTGTTCATCATTGTTACTGTAGTAAATGCCATTCAGACTAAATTAATGGGATTATATGATAATTAGAGGAGGCTAAAAGATTATGCATAGTATTAAAAGACAAAAAATTATTAATAATAGTTTGGCCTTTATCTTTTTAGGACTTATTGCAATTGCTGTTTTAATTCCATTCTATTTTATGTTAGTTTCATCATTTAAGAATGTTGCTCAAATCTTCTCAAATGGATTAAATGTTAACATTGATTTTTCTAAGATGAATCTGGATAACTATAAAGCCCTATGGACTAATAGAAATGGTATTTATTGGTTATGGTATAGAAATTCGTTAATAATTACAATTGTTCAAACCATTTTAGTACTAGTGTTAACGTCTATGGTTGGATATGGATTAGCAATGTATCGCTTTAAGGGAAGAAATTTAATTTTTATAGTTGTTTTAATTATGATGATGTTCCCTGGGGATGTATTAACTATTCCTCTTTATTACTTGATTACTAAATTGGGATTACTAAATACTTATGCCGGAGTAATTCTGCCGGGTGTTGTTCCTGCTGGTACTATCTTCTTTTTTAGACAATTTTGTATGGGGTTAGCACCAGATTATGCTGAATCTGCACGTTTAGATGGATGCGGAGAATTTAGAATATTTTGGAATATTTATGTACCACTTATGAAGCCAGCGTTTGGAGCAATGACAATTTTAACAACTATGGGTGCATGGAATTCATTTTTGTGGCCATTGATTGTTATGAAGTCAGATACAAACTTTGTTATTCCCGCTGGTTTGCTTTCAGCAATGACGCCATATGGTAATAATTATCAATTATTATTTGCAGGTTCAGTAATGTCAATTGTGCCTATCATGTTAATTTTTATATTTAATCAAAAGGCATTTCAAGATGGATTTGTTGTTGGTGGCGTAAAAGGATAAAGATATGAATAAAAATCACAGAAATTTAATTTATGTAGGAATCCAAATTGCATGGAGAGTTATATTAGGTAATATTTTCTTTCTGTCAAGCAACATTTTCTTAATACTATTAAGTTGGAATTTAAAATTCAAAATAATTACTTTACCGCTGTATGTACTTTGTTCCGTAACTTTATTCCCCTCTTTGGTTGCACTGTTTAACTATCTTCGAAATAGTAGAGTTGAAGATAAAGTAATTTTAGGAATGAAAACTTATTTCAAGTATTTTAAAGAAGTATTTAAAGTTGGATGCTTAGAAAGCTTAATTTATGAAGCTGTATTTTGGTTTCTGTGTATAGATATAATTTCCGCTAACAAATTTATGAAAAATGGACAATTATTTTTACCCTTGTTAACTTTATTAATTGTTTTAACATTGGTTCATTTGTTTTGGACTGTTATGCTTAAATGATATTTTTATTTAAAGATAAAAGAGGGATTTATTTATTAAACTAAATTATTAATATCAAAGCCTTTAATTTCTTTAGAAATGGTTCTTTTAATATTCATCAATTATTTTAGTTTTAAATTATTTGCAAGCTATGTAATTCTATTTTTTATTCCATTAACTACATATATTCTCTGGAGACGAACTAAAAAAGAATTTATACAATTAAAGAAAGAGGCAATTATTAGATGATAAAGAAGCGATGAAGATCTAAATTATTAAGTTTTCATCGCTTTTTTTTGGAGGAATTTATGAAACCAAAACCTATTGTTGAAAAGAGAGCCGATCCATGGGTAATTTATCATGAAGGATATTATTACTTTTGTGGATCAGTACCTGGTTACCAAGTAATTGAATTAAGAAGAGCTAAAACGTTAAACGAATTACAGAGTGCAGAAACAGTAAATATCTGGCAGGCACATAAAACTGGTCCAATGAGTAAATTAATTTGGGCGCCAGAACTACACTATATTAATAAAAAATGGTATATATATTTTGCTGCTTCAGATGATGAAAACATTCGGGATAAAGATCATCACCATAATATTTTTGTGTTAGAGGGGATAGGGGAAAATCCTTTAACAGCAGAATGGACTGAAAAAGGTCAAGTAAAGACCCATCAGAATAGTTTTTCATTAGACGCGACTGTTTTTGAGAATAATGGAGAGTTGTATATGTGTTGGGCCCAATTGGAGCCAGCTATTCATAATAATTCCAATTTATATCTAGCTAAAATGTATAATCCTTGGACTTTATCTGGAAAAGAATTGTTATTATCAATTCCAGAATATGATTGGGAAATGCGAGGATTTAGTGTCAATGAAGGTCCAGCTGTAATCATTCACGATGATAAAATAATTATTACTTATTCTGCTAGTGCGACAGATGAAAATTATGCTATGGGAATGCTTTGGGCAGAAAAAAGCAATGATCTATTAGATGGTTTTTCATGGCATAAAACTAAAGAACCAGTGTTTAAAAGTTGTGAAGAAAACAAATTATGGGGACCTGGTCATAATAGTTTTACTAAAGTAAAAGATAGGGATGTTTTAATCTATCATGCAAGACCATATACTCAAATAAGTGGTGATCCGCTCGATAACCCAGACCGACACGCCTATGCGAAATATTTTAGATGGAATAAGGATGGACTGCCTGATTTTGGACAACCTGGAGATAGTGAAGAAATTAATTGAGGTATAAGAATGAAAGCAAAATTAGTAGTAGATAAATTCTCACCGATTAGTAAAATTGATCCGAGAATATATGGCGGATTTATCGAACATCTGGGAAGGGCGGTTTATGAAGGAATTTATCAACCAAATAGCAAATATGCAGATAAAGATGGTTTTAATACACAAGTAATCGAATTAGTAAAAAAATTGAATGTACCAATTATAAGATATCCAGGAGGAAACTTTGTGTCAGGCTTTAATTGGGAAGATTCAGTTGGACCTAAAGACGATCGACCTGTCAGATTAGATCTAGCATGGCGAAGCATAGAGACAAATCAATTTGGGATGCATGAATTTGAAAAGTGGATTAAAAAGATAAATTCTCACACTATGATGGCCGTAAATATGGGCACACGTGGTCTGGATGCAGCAAGACACTTAGTAGAATATTGTAATTTTCCTAAGGGAACAGCTTATAGCGACTGGAGAATTAAGAATGGTGCAAAAGAGCCGTTCAATATAAAAACTTGGTGCGTCGGAAATGAAATGGATGGCTCTTGGCAAATCGGACATAAAACTGCAGATGAATATGGGAAACAAGTAAACGAAACTTCTAAGGCGATGAAACTAGTAGACAGTTCAATTGAAACGATTGCCTGTGGAAGTTCAGCCCTTGATATGCCAACATTTGGTGAGTGGGAGAATACTGTTTTAAATAGAAGTTATGAAAATATAGATTATCTTTCCTTGCATAGATATTACGGCAACGAGGATAATGATACTCCGAATTATTTAGCTAAAAGTAAAGATTTAGACGAATTTATTGCTGGTGTAATCGCAATTTGTGATGCTGTAAAGGCTCGAAAGCATAGTAAGAAACAAGTTAATTTATCTTTAGATGAATGGAATATTTGGTATCATTCAAAGCAAAAAGATGAAGAAAATCAGCCTTGGCAAAAGAGTCCACATTTACTAGAGGATATTTATAATTTCGAAGATGCTTTATTAATCGGCTCGCTATTGATCACTATTTTAAAACATTCTGATCGTGTGAAAATTGCTTGCCTGGCTCAATTGGTGAATGTAATCGCTCCTATCATGACAAAAAATGATGGAGAGGCATGGATACAGCCAATTTTTTATCCTTTTATGCAAGTTTCAAATTATGGAAGAGGAACTGTTTTAACTCCAATTGAATATAGTCCAACCTATTCAAGTAAAGACTTTGAAAGAGTCCCTTATCTTGAGAGTATTGCAGTTGTAAATGAAGAGAAAAATGAAGTAATTATTTTTGCTGTCAATAAGTCTTTAAACGAAGATATGGAATTGAAGATTCTAAGTGATGGTTTCGATTTTGACAGAGTAATTGAAGCAACTGAATTTGAAGGATATGCTCTCAAGCAAACAAATGAAAATGGACAAATGCATATAAGAGCTAATAATCGTATTGAAAATGGACAGCAAACTACAACTATTAATTTAAAGCCAGCATCTTGGAATATGATTCGAATCAAACTAAGTTAGGTGGAAAAATGGATATAGAAGTTAAAAAGTATGGACAAAAAGATGCACAAGATCTTTACGAAATTTCTTTGAGTAATGATAATGGCATGAAAGCTACAATATTGAATTACGGTGCAACCCTCGAAAAAGTAGAAATTCCTACTCAAAACAATTTGGAAAATATAATTATGTCTTTACCTCATCCATCAGATTATTCTAAAGAAAGAAATTTTTTAGGAGGTATTGTCGGAAGAGTAGCTGGAAGAATAAAGAATGGTGTATGGACACATGGAAATATAATAAATCATTTTCCAAAAAATGATGGAGAAAATTCCTTACATGGTGGAGAGAGTATTGACGAACGAGTTTGGGCTTTTCAACCAATGATTGAAAAAGATAAAGTTAGAATAACTTTAACTATTTTTGACCCAGATGGAACAAATGGCTATCCTGGAAATTTATTAATTCATGTTACTTATAGTTTAGATAATAAGAATAATTTAAGATGTCAAATTAATGCTGAGTGCGATCAAACTACTTTATTTAATCCAACTAATCACACTTATTTTAGATTAGACGGTCCTGATTCAAAAATTGATGATTTAGAACTTAAATTAAATGCAGATTACTATGTTCCAGTCGATGATAACACGATGCCCACTTGTCAAATGAAACCAGCAGCTGGAACACTATGGGATTTTAAGAAATCTAGAAAATTAGGAGAAGTAATTCATAGTCAAGAACATGAAATAACTATAAGAAATGGCCTGGATCATCCATTTATTCTAAATGGGAGGTCTCCTGCAGCTATTTTATTATCACCTACTAAACATAGAAGAATGATTATGACGACTGATGCACAGTCGTTAGTCATCTTTACTGCAAATACATTCAATCATAAGGGCGTCTCTCGTAATTTAGGAGAGCATGATGGAATTACTCTGGAAGCGCAGTTTTCACCTCAATATGGTGATGATTTAACCCCATTTGTTTTAATACCAGGACATGAATTCTCAAGATATATGAATTGGCAATTTGAGTATTAACTAGCCAAGCATTTGATAAAAAGCTTGGCTCTATCGTTTTTTTATTTTAACTGGAAATAAAGATCCTGTCTCTTATACACATCTGACGCTGCCGACGAAGGCTTTGGTGTTGATCTGGGTGGGGGGCGTGGGATGAAATGGGGGGGGGGGGGGGGGGGG
>NZ_CANBCP010000054.1 GCF_947367085.1 uncultured Lactobacillus sp.
CAGGAGTTCTATCTCGTCGTCGGCCCATAATAACTTATATGCCATAAACGCTATTATTCGTTAACAATACCTTCGGTCGGTTTCTTTTTCTCCATCTTCGCCTAATAAAATCCGCTCTAATGCCCACCATGCTAAGGTTGCACATTTTATTCTAGCCGGAAATTGCATTACGTTTGTCATTATTTGAGAATCTCCTAGCTTTTCAAGTTGCTTTCTTGAAAGTGGTTGTTTAATTGCCATTTGGGAAAATATTTTTGCAATTTCGATTGCTTCATCTTTTGATTTTCCTTTAACAGTTTGTGTCATCAGTGACGCAGATGCCTTACTAATAGTGCAACCTTCTCCATTAAATTTTATTTTTGAGATGTGATTATCTTTATCTAAGTTAAGAAACAAATTCAACTTATCCCCGCAATTCGGATTATAGACAGTTGTTTGATGACTATGATTTATAAGAACGCCATAATTTTTTGGATTATTAGCATTTTCTAAAATCACTTCACGATATAAGAATTTCAGTCTATCTAATCCCATTTTCAAAGAACTCCTTTATTTGAGTTAAGGCTTGAATAAATTTATCAATTTCTTGAGTTGTATTATAAATAGCTAAACTAGCTCTTAACGTACTTTCAACACCCAACTCTTGCATTAATGGTTGAGCGCAATGATGACCAGCTCTAACTTCAATTCCTTCAAGATCGAGTGCACTTGCGACATCATGGGGATGGATACCAGATAAATTAAACGACACTAAACTAATAGCTCCTGTATCATTTTTTGGACCATAGATTTTAAGGTCAGCAATTTTTTTCAACTGATCCAGCAGATATCTACGCATCTCAATATCATGAGTGTGCATCTTTTTTAAACCGATATCTTCAATAAAATCTATTGCTGCATCAAGTCCAATCGCTCCTGAAATATTTGGTGTACCAGCTTCAAATTTTTGAGGAAGGTCAGCCCAGCTGGCTTGCGTGCGTGTAACATTTTCGATCATTTCTCCACCTAATCGATAAGGCGGCATTTTTTCTAATAAACTTCGTTTTCCATACAAAACACCAATTCCATTGGGACCAAACATCTTGTGACCCGAAAACGCATAAAAATCCACATCAAGATCTTGTACATCAACTTCAAAATGACCGACCGCTTGCGCTCCATCTGCTACGATGATGGCGTTATTTTGATGAGCAAGCTTAGCTAATTCTTTGAGTGGATTAATGCCACCTAAAACATTACTGACATGCGTGATTGCCACAATTTTAGTCTTCGGTGAGATCTTTTTCTTAGCATCAGCCAAATCCAATTTTTGATCTTGATCTAATTCAATAAACCTTAGCTTGGCATGCTTGCGCTGAGCTAGTTGCTGCCAGCAAAGCAAATTACTGTGATGTTCCATTATTGAAACAACAATCTCATCGCCAGCATGAATATTTACTTCGCCATAACTATTAGCTACCAAATTCAAACTATCTGTACAACCGCTAGTAAAGATAACTTCGCAGTCTTTTTGGGCATTGATAAAATTTCTAACATGATGGCGTGCTTTTTCATAACGGTTTGTTGCTTGCATTCCTAATGTATGAAGTCCGCGATGAACATTAGCACGATAATTTTGATCAAAATCAAAAATCTTTCTAGAAACCGACAATGGCATTTGACTACTAGCAGCATTATCAAAGTAAATTAAAACTTCGTCATTTACTTTTGTCTTCAAAATTGGAAATTCAGTCCTAATTTTTGCGATATCTTTGTCCATTAATCAATTTTCTTTCCAAAATAGCAATCATTTTCTTACGAACATCTTTATCAGGGATGGCGTCTAACACTGCTCCTAAAAATCCTCTAATTACTAATCTTTGCGCCTGTTTATAAGGAATCCCCCGACTCATCAAATAATTCATTTGAACTGGATCAACCGGACCAACACTTGCAGCGTGAGCAGCAATAACATCATTTTCATCAATTAATAATAGCGGATTAGCATCGCCACGTGCATCTGGAGACATCATTAAGACTCGATTTTTCTGATCGGCTTTTGAGCCATGAGCGCCATGAACTATCTGGCCAATCCCGTTGAAAATAAGCTTTGATTGGTCAAGTAAAACGCCACGTTGATTAATTAAACCAGTTGAATGGGGACCGTGATTAGTGACGCGATTATTTAGAAAGACTTTTTGCTGGCCTCCTGTGACTGAAACCAGTTGTGAATTAGCATAACTTCCTTCTCCAATCAATTCAGAATCAATTTGTCCAACTGTATCACAAGAATTCATTAAACCGATTGCCCACTGAATATGTGCATCTGTTTCAATTTTTGCTTTTCGTTCAAAATAAAGAGTGGTGTTACTGCCTAATTCTTCAACTGATGAAAATTCAAGATGACTACCAGGTTTGGCAATTACTTCCACCATTAGATTAGCTATATTCTTTTGATCACCAATCGTACTGAGATGCTGCAAAAAGTGTCCTCGGCTATTTTCCTCAGCAATAATTAAGATATGGCAATACCAGTCTAATTTTTGTCTACTATCTTGAATTAATTTAACTTCGATTGGCTCATCTAAAGCTACATTTTTTGGAATATATAAAACCAGTCCACTATTTAAATTAGCCAAATGAATTGCATTTAGCTTATTTTCATCAGCACGAATTATTTCAGTCATAAAATACTTCTGCATTATATCGGGGATTTGCTCAAAAGCATCAAAAATATCAAGTAATTTCACGCCTTTATCAGTCATAGCTTGAGATAATTTTGCTTGTACAGTCTGTGTACCGATTTGAATGAAATTTGCTTTATTATCAGTATTATTTTCTATTTTTTGAATAAAAACAGGACTTTCACTGTCGGCAAATACGATATCATTTTCTTTAAAATGTTCCATCTTCGGCATCCCTAATTTAGGAATCAACTTTTTGGCAGCTAACCTTTTTTGAGTAAGCCATCGTGGTTCATGAAGCAATTTATTTTTTGAAAAATCTGTCTTTTTATCCATCTGACAATTCCTTAATCTTCATCAACTAGCTTAATATCAAGCCCTAATTCATCACGTAAGCCCGAGTATCCTTCATTTTCTAAACGCTGTGCAAGTTCAGGACCTCCATCTTTAACAACACGTCCGCCCATCATTACATGGACTACATCAGGAACAATATAATTCAGCAGTCTTTGATAGTGAGTAATAATTAATGAGGCAAAATTTTCGCTGCGCATTGCATTTACACCTCGAGAAACAACTTTTAATGCATCAATATCAAGTCCCGAGTCAATTTCATCCAAAATAGCAAATTGCGGCTTAATCATCAGTAATTGCAAAATTTCGTTACGCTTTTTTTCTCCTCCGGAAAACCCTTCATTCAAATAGCGCTCCGTCATAGCTTCATCCATATCAAGCAAGTCTAAATTTTTATCCAATTCATTCAAAAATTCACTAATTGGCATTGGGTCATCTTTTGGACGACGTACATTAATTGCAGTACGCAAAAACTCAGCATTGGTCACCCCTGGAACTTCAGCAGGATATTGCATAGCTAAAAACAAACCTTTACGAGCACGCTCGTCAACTTCCATATCCAAGATGCTTTCGCCATTTAATAAAATATCCCCTTGAGTTACATGATAGTAAGGATTTCCCATGATAGTTTCAGACAACGTAGATTTCCCTGTACCGTTTGGTCCCATAACAGCATGAATTTCTCCGGTCTTTAGAGTCATATTAACGCCTTTGAGAATCTCTTTCATTTTCTTTTTTTCGTCATCTTTAACTTCAACATGTAAATCTTTTATTTCCAGAACTGACATCGTATTCTCTTTTCTATTTTTATCTTTAGTACTTGTTGTAATCATACATTACTTTGTTACTGAAATAAAAGTAGCTATCCAAAACGTTTTTAATACAAAAAAGTTTCATAGTAGGGGGATGCTATGAAACTTACACACATTTATAATCATTATTAAAAATTTTTATTTTAGTACATACTTCTCAAAAGCCTGCTTGATGCCATCTTCATCATTAGAACCTGTCACATAATCTGCATATCTTTTTGCTTGATCAGATCCGTTACCCATTACAACACTAACGCTAGCTACCTTAAACATCGAAATATCATTTCTCTCATCGCCGACAGCCATCATTTCATCAGGAGAGATTCCAATCTTTTGACCCAATTCGACTAAGCCATTTCCTTTGTTTACTTTAGGATTTAACACTTCAAGAAAATGATCGTCAGCTCTAACAATATAAAGTTCACCACCAAATTTTTGGTGTAATTTAGGCTCAACTTTATCCAATAAGTCGGCCTCACCTACAAAACATCCCTTAGAAACTTCAAAACTCTTCGGAAAATCATCAGGCTGTCTAATGAGCATTCCGGCGGTATTTTCCCAGGCGTGTAGTAGTTCAAAATAATCTACATCTCGATCACATGTGATAATTCGAGAATCAGGATCGACTATATTAAAAGGGACTTTTTCTTCTTTAGCAAATTTTGTTAACCGGCGATATTGATCATTAGTCACCAAATCTTGAGTTAACAACTTGCCTTCTGCATTACGAGTAATTGCACCATTTAAGGTAACAACATATTGATCTTTTGCTGTAATGCCCAGTTTTCTCATATATGGTTCAAGACCAGCAAAAGGCCGCCCTGAACACAAAACAATCTTTACGCCTTGTGCAAGTGCTTTTTTTATAACCTCCTTGGTTGAGTCTAAAATTTTATTTTGAGAATTAAGTAAAGTACCGTCAGTATCTAATGCAACTAATTTTATCATCTTAACTTATCCCTTTCGTTTAACTATAATTAATATATCGCTTACAAATTAACACTAGGTATCAATTTATAAACTGACTATAACTATTTTTTAAAGGTGAAAACATTTGTCGATTATTCATGAAGAAGTCCAAAATAACCCTCGCTTGCCCTTTTACTTTTATCAATCAAACCAAATCAAGTATGCGCAACATTGGCATCAGGGAATCGAAATAAATTATTTAGTTAAAGGACAAGACTTGAAGTTTGCCATAGAAGGACATACCTTCCACTTTAATAGCGGTGATATTTGGTGCGTTAATCGCAACAAGGTTCATTCATCTTCAGGGAAAAAGCAAGATTGGTCATACATGGGATTAATTATCGATGATGATTTTTTAACCAGTAATTTTCCTTCGAGTAGCAACTGGAATTTATCTTTGCTAGGAAGAAAAAGTGTAAAGAATTCGCAAGCTTATTACCAATTGGAAGATAAATTAGTTCGAATTCAAAAAAGAATAAATAAAAAAATGACCGACCAAAATCGTTTCATGATTTTGAGTTATTTCTATCAGTTAATAGTAATTCTTGATCAAAATTTCACTCAGACCAGGCCACTTACTGCTTCACTTAATTCACCCTTAGTTGATGACTTGATTTCTTACATTAATCAACATTTTTCAGAAAACCTAACTGCTTTTTCAATTAGTCAACATTTCAAAACTTCATAAGTGACCTTAAATAAACAACTCAAGCAAAGTAATGGGATGTCTATCGGAGCTTACCTCAACTTCATTCGCTTGATGCATGCACGTGAATTACTATTAAGCACTGACAAGCCAATTGAATGGGTTGCCACAGACTGTGGTTTTTCAAACAGTCGTATCCTAAATCGTAATTTTAAAGCATGGAAAAATAAAACTCCTACGCAATATCGTAACGAGTACAGTGAGTATTATATAGCCACGAACTGAATTCAATTTTGATAAAATATAAATAAATGTTTTGATTTAGAAAGGTTTATTATGACAAAAATAGCTGTAATTGGTGTCGGACACATGGGTAAAGCAATGATTGAGGGCTTTAAAAAAGCTGACAATGAAATAATTGCTCAAAACCCGGTAAACCCTAGAGTTAGTCGTCTAGCTAAAGAATTAGATTTCAAATTATTCAATGCAATTAATGATCTAATCGCTGAAAACCCAGAAATAATTATTCTAACTACACCAGCAAAAGTCACTCTCCAAGTAGCAAGCCAATTGCGTAATACAAATGAAAAAACGATTATCATTTCTGCAGCTGCTGGAGTAACTTATAATGACTTAAAGACGCAACTTCCAAATCAATTACTTGCACGCATTATCCCTAATACTCCTGTAGCAGTAAATCAAGGAACAATTGGTTTATATTTACCTGAAAATATTAGCTCACAAGATCATGAAAGAATTACATCATTTTTAAAACAACTTGGTGATGTAATTGCAGTAAAGGAAGATCAATTAAGTATTGTCGGCACTATTGCTGGATGTGGCCCTGCTTTTGTAGATGTCTTTTTAGATGCATTAGGTGACAGCGGTGTATTAAATGGTTTACCACGTAAACTAGCTAATAATATTGCTTCCAGTATGGTTAAAGGAGCAGCCAGTCTAGCTTATGAAAGTAAACAAGCACCCAGCTTATTGCGTGATGAGGTTTGTTCTCCTGGCGGCACCACGATTAAAGGGGTTACTAGTTTAGAAAAAAATGGTTTTAGAAATGCAGTTATTGAAGCAGTCAATGCTGCCAACCAAAATTAAAGAAAAAGAGAAGTTCGTACGAACTTCTCTTTTCTTACAAAATATCCACTTTCCAAAGTTTGTATGCTAATTCTTTTAAGCAAATCTCAACTATTCCAACCCACGTCAACGCAAGAGTTACTGATGCACACACATCAGATGGATAGTGAGCTAGGACATAAACTCTTGAATACATCACTACAATTAACCAAACAATTAAGACTACATCTAACCAAATTCGGTAGGTACGATTCTTAACTAATTTTGGAATTAGGACTAACATTAACCAGATAACGATAATTCCCATACCTAATGTATGACCACTTGGAAAACTAAACCCATCGTCAATTGCTAAATGACCAGCAGGACGTGCTCTTTGAATAATATGTTTAATAATCCAGCCAATTGCATCTGCTGAAACAAGTGTTACAACAATACTTGTGGCCAGTGGGCGCATTTTTTTTAACCAAAGAACAACTGCAATCAGCAACATCCAAACCAAATCAACTTTTGGAGCTGCTAACACAGTAATCTTCAGCATTAAACCTTTAAGGTTGGGAATACTTCTTACCAAGTTCTGAAAGAAACTATCAAATGAATTAATCCATGTTAGATGCATCATAATTGAAATAGCAAAAATCAGAAAGATTGGTAATCCGACATAGATTGCGTTTTTATATCTTTTCATTTACCTTCTCGATCCCTATTTTGATGCTTTTTATTCTATCATCATCAAAATATTTTTTCCATACGGATCTTAATAAGGAAAGCTCTCTAATCTATCAGCATCTGTGATTTTTCTAACTGCTTTAGCTGGAACTCCTAGTACTAAAGAATTTTCTGGCATATCCTTAGTTACTACAGCACCTGCACCAATTACGCAACCTGCACCGATCGTCACGCCTGCACAAATTGTGACATTAGTTGCTAGCCAGCAATTATCACCGATCGTGATAGGTGCACCGTATTCAACATCAGCCATCTTACCATCAGCTTGTTTACGAATATTTCTTTGAGCATATGTTAATGGATGAAGTGGGGTAGCTAAGGTAACGTTTGGACCGCACATAACATTTTTACCAATCTTAACTGGACAGGTATCAAGCACTGTAAAGTTAAAATTAGCATAAAAATTGTCACCTAGATGAGTAAAGCAGCCATAATCGATTTGAATCGGCCCTTGCAAATATACGCTTTTGCCATGGTCAGGAAAAAGCTTATCTACGATCATCTTGCGCTCTAACTTATCATCATCACAAGTTAAATTGTAGTCGCGACACAAGCGATGAGCTTGACTTGACAGTTTTCCTAATTCATCAGTATCTGGACGATATGGCAAGCCAGCGAGCATATTTTGGGTATTTTCTTGCATATTAAAAATTCTCCTTGATAGTTATGATTTCTAATTTTACCACCCAAAATTAGTAAATTAGGGTGCTTTTTGTTTTCTCTTGATCATCGTTATAATAATTATGAATAAATCATAGAAAGAATGTAGTAATGAAAGTAAACCAAAAAACAGATATTGGCGACTATCTGAAAGTTTTTGCCTGTAGTGCTGTTATTTCTCAGCCGATAATGTCCAAAATCATGGCGCATGCACAAACACAACAAACACAAGACATTTTCGCTGTCTTATACAATTTAGTTAAATACACAGCTCCGGCCTTTATTTTTGGGATCTTATATACAACTATTAGAATTCATCGGACCCAGAATTCTTTCTCCTATCCTCACTATCTCAAAACTAATTGGAGAAACTTGTTTATTCCAACGATTCTTTGGACAAGCATTTATTTACTTTTTATGCCCTATCTGCAGCAAAAATCTCATTATCATAACTTAAGCACTTTTTGCTGGCAATTTATTAATGGTAATGCAGCTCCTCACCTTTGGTATAACACGATGATGCTGCAATTCATTATTTTGATGCCTTTGTTTTATAAGTTGAGCATTTATATTGGGCACAATGCTCAACATGCTGTTATTAGTGCAATTTTAACTTTTATCGTCTATTTTGCTTGGCTAGCATTCTACGATTATTTTATCTTTCATGGTCCTCATCAAAATGATTGGTATCTATCTGACAGAATATTTATATCCTTTTTAATCTATGCAATTTATGGAGTATTAGCATGGAATATGCGTAACTTCTATAACAAATTTGTTTTGAAATACTTCTGGTTGATAATGATCTTTTTAATTATTTGTTTGATTTGGACAACAAGTGAATTAGAACGATATGGTCATCCAATTAATTTTAATAATGCTCCATATTATAAACCATCGATGACGTTTTATTGTTTGGCAGTGATTTGTTTAGTTAGTGCTTTTTATTTATATCAGCTAAAAAACAAAAAAATAAAAAGTCTCACCTCATTTCATTTTCTTGCTAGCTATGCTTACCGCGCTTATTTGTCTAATGTGTTTTGGTTAGAAATAATTTGGAATATTATCCGCACCAAAGCTTTAATTTCTTCATATCCCGTTTTATGCTTATTATTAACGTGGATCCTAACATGGTTAGCTTCTTTTTCAAGCGCTTATTTATTTCACGTTCTATGGCTAAAAAGTAAATCAGTTTTTTCTAAATAACCATAAAATAGTACTAAGATTAATATTTTGGTCATCGCAGTCAGGATTTTTCTATATAATATTTAACAAAAAGATTAAAGGTGATAGTTTTGAACATATATGGGGAATATGAACCAACGTTACATCAAATTTTAGATGAATTTACCAAGCGTTTACTTGATTTAAACAAAAAATACCAAACTACCCATCATGAAAGTCTCTTTGAACACTTAAATGGTCGCATTAAAACGCAAAAGAGCATGATTGAAAAATGTCAAAGAAAAAACCTACCAGTTACACCCTACTCTGCCTTGCGCCAAAATCGTGACAGTATCGGAGTCAGAATTGTATGTAACTTTATTGATGATATTTATACTTGTATCGATTTAATCGAAAATATGTCTGATATTGATATAATCACCAAAAAAGATTATATAACCAATGCTAAACCTAATGGTTATCGATCATATCATATGATTATTTCTAAAACTATTGATAGTCAAGATATCGATGGCAATTTTCCGGGACATTTTTATATTGAAATCCAGTTACGCACAATTGCCATGGATACTTGGGCGAGTTTGGAACACAAAATGAAATACAAACACGATATAAAAAATCCTAAAATGATCAGCAAAGAATTAAAACGCGTGGCTGATGAACTAGCATCCTGTGATGTAAGTATGCAAACTATTCGACAATTAATTAGAGAGGAAAATTAAGATTGAAGATTTTACTAGCCGAAGATGAGCCTCAATTAAATCACGTTATCACTGTTGCTTTACAAAGTGCTAAATATGATGTTGACAGTGTATTTAACGGCCAAGAGGCAGTTAATGCTGCCTCTAAAAATGCCTATGATGCAATGATTTTTGATATCATGATGCCAGTGATGGATGGAATTACTGCTTTAAAAAAAATTCGTGAACAAGGCAATAAAACTTATGTCATGATGTTAACCGCAAAAAGTGAAGTTGATGATAAAGTTACAGGTCTTGAATCTGGGGCAGATGATTATTTGACTAAACCTTTTTCCTTAAAAGAATTGATTGCTCGTCTTCATTCTCTTGAAAGACGTTCAGAAAATTATTCTACAGAAAACTTACAATATGGGGATTTGAAACTAAACGTTTCTGATCAAGAGTTAGTTGCTCACAATTCTATTCGACTAGCTAATAAAGAAACTGAATTATTACAATACTTTTTATTGAATTCAGATAAAGACCTTTCTGCGCAAGAATTGATAACTCATATTTGGAAAAATGATCCCGAGGCAAATAGTGAGTTAGTTTGGCTTTATGTCTCTTATTTAAAACAAAAGCTCGCTTCCATTCAAAGTGAGGTAAAAATTCTTGGAGAAAAAGGTGGTAGTTTTAGGTTAACGAAATAAGGTGATTAAATGATTCAAAAATTTCGCTGGAAATTTATTTCCCTATCAATTGCCTCTTTATTTATTGTTATTTTTGTAACGATCGGTAGCTTGGTTGCGGTCAATTTTTACCAAGATCATCAAGAAGTTGATCGCGTCTTAAATACTCTGGTGCAAAATAATGGAAATTTAACTTTGAATAATTCTCAAGATATCTATAAGGATAAAGATTTTATCTTTAATCAAAAAAATCCTGAATCTATTTTTCAATACCGTTATTTTACAGTAAGTGTTGCTCCTAATAATAAGATAATCATTACCAAGCAGCCCGAAGATTTTAAACTTTCAAAGCAAGATATTTATTCTAAAGCTGGGCGCATAGCTAATTCTCGTTTTAAAAAAGGAATGATTCGCTTAGATCACAGTAACTATGCTTATCAAATCTTTTTTAATGACCAAGGACAAAAATCAATTATTTTTTTGAATACCTCTCTAATTTTTACTCGCTCATGGAATTTATTGAGACTAGCGGTATTCCTTGGAATTATCGCCTTGTTGGTTTTTGCTTCAATTTTGATTATTACATCAGGCAAAGCTATTAATCCAATTGTTATCGCTTATAAAAAGCAACAACAATTTATTACTAATGCTGGTCACGAGCTAAAAACTCCCTTGGCAATTATTTCTGCTAATACTGAAATGCAAGAAATGATAGGCAATGAATCTGAATGGACGAAAAGTACTAAAGAACAAATTGAACGGCTAACTAATTTAGTGAATAATTTGATTTCTCTAGCCCGCATGAGCGAAACGGGTGAGCTTGCTTTAGAAAAAGTCAACTTATCTGAAGTTACCCAACAAAATTGTAAAGACTTTGCTTCCCTAGTTAAACAGAAAAAACTTACTCTTAAAGAAAGTATTCAGCCCAATATCTCCGTATTAGCTGAAGAAAAGACCTTAAAAGAGCTAATTAACATCTTTCTGGATAATGCCCAAAAATATTGCGACCCTGATGGCATAATTAGTGTTGATCTTCGTAAAAACAAACTAAATACTTATGCCCATCTAACTATTAGTAATACATATAGCAAAGGCAAAAATAAAAATTATAAGAATTTCTTTGATCGCTTTTATCGAGAAGACGAATCCCATAATAATAAAAAGTCTGGTTTTGGAATTGGCTTATCCATGGCTCAAGATTTGGTTCATGCTTTTAAGGGTAAATTGAAAGTAAATTATCATAACGAAGAAATTCATTTTACAATTAGTTTGAAATTAGCAAAATAAACAAAAAGACAGCGAAATAATGTGTACTGAGACGTAAAAATTAGACAAATATTTGTTCTAGCTGACTAAGGCTTGATTTCGATATTCAATCGGAGTTAA
>NZ_CANBCP010000055.1 GCF_947367085.1 uncultured Lactobacillus sp.
AAATGAGATATCATTTCTAGATTTAGGAAAGCATACTAAGGATAATCATGATCATATATACTAAAAAATTGCAAAAAGCTGTTGTAGATAATAAGAAAAAACATAATTTTAATACAACGTATGTTAAATTCGAGCTTCTTTTGTTATATGGAGAAGTAAACGAACTTTTTCAAGCGTGGCTGAAAGATGATCAAGAAAATATAAATGAAGAATTAGCTGATGTTGCAATTTTTCTTTTAGGAATTTCAGAAATGTTAGGCAGTGACTTAGGTGAAGATATCATTAAAAAGATGGAAATTAATAAAAAACGCAAATATATTGATGGAAAAAAGATTGAAGGATAGATAATGACACAAATTGAATTAACTCGTTTTAGGATCAAAAAAGGTAAAGAAGAAAAAGCTCAGGAATGGATGGATTTTCTAAATGAGCATCACGTAGATACAGTAAAGACAATGGCTGCTGAAAAAATGTATGTTGAGACCGTCTTTAGTGAAAAAAGCGAAGATGGCTATACGTATTTTTACTGGTATTCTATTCAAGGTGAAAATGGCCAAGCCGTTGAAGAATCAGAAAGCTACATTGATAAAAAGCATATCGAATATTGGGATGAATGTATCGATTCAGATTATCATCCAGTAGATATGAAAGTTCAGGAAAGTCTGATTGCGCCAAGCGTGGATCAGGTTATTAATAAAGGATGATTTTGTATATATGACGACGAATTTATTGCCACTTAATAGTGTTCTCAATCCACGAGAATTAGGCGGAATGACCGGCTTTAATGGGAGAAAGATAAAATTAAACAGGCTCATTAGAACTGGTACATTAACTTATATATCTGAAGCTGACAAGCAATTTCTGCAAAATTACGGCTTAACAACAATCATTGATTTACGGTCAAAGACTGAAAGTAAAGAACATCCTGATCCTCAAATTGCGGATGTTAAAAATATTTCTTTGCCACTATCTGATGAAGAAGGAACGTTAGGTGGAGAGCAAGATTTATCAAGCGGAAGCGATTTGTATCATAGTGATTCACAGGCTGCTTTTAAAATGATGTGTGATCATTATAGAGATCATGCAGTTAAAGCCCATGACCAAAATACGGTTCGTCAAGTTTTAAAGATTTTAGCTAAAAACGAAAAAGGAGCAATAATTTTCCATTGTACGGAAGGAAAAGACCGGACTGGTTTTGTCGCTTTGTTTATTTTGTATACTTTAGGCGTTGATCTTGAAACGATTCGTCAAGACTACTTGATGTCTAATTCGGTTCTGTCTTCTTATCGAGCAGATCGTGATCAGAAATTTAAAGCTGCAGGTGAAAATCTGATTTTTCGAAGCAATATGCGAATTTTGAGTTCTGCGTCTGATATGTTTTTTGATACGATACTGCTAACAATTGAAGAACAATATCAAGATATAGACACATATTTAAAAGAGGTGCTAGGTGTGACACCGGAATTAAAAGATCGATTACGTGAATTATATTTAGAGGAGAAATAGATTTTAGGCAAAATAAAAAAGGGATTGACTCCCTTTAAGTTCTATAAGAATGATTGTGAGCTCCAGTAGAAATTAAATCAATAGTTAATAATTCTAATTGACCTTTATGCAATTTATAGACTAAAACCCAATTTCCTGCCTTATTGTGTTCAACATGTAAAGCATGCATAGACTTGAATGATCCTTTTAATTAATGATCATCGTATTGTTGAGCAAGAATATCAAATTTTTCTTCAACTAATAAATTGATAACATATTTCAACTTATTGGTATCGTAATGTTTTCTTTTGAGCTTCTTATAATCTCGTTTAAATTGAGGAGTAAAGTTTATTTTTGCCATTAATCTTTATCAAGCTCCTCAAATAATTCATCTGCTGAATCTGCAGTTTTGTAATTTCCTGCTTTGTATTCCTGAAGTGATTTCTCTATATTAGATTTCATTACTGGAGAAATATCTGAATATCTTGATAAATTAACTGGTATAGCGTTTTCGCTTACTACTTGAGTTAAAATCATTCTCATTGCTGATGACCAATCAAGACCATATTCATTAAAAACATCTGTTGCTTGTTTTTTAAAATCTTCAGGTAATCTTAAGCTTCCAGTAGTTGTCATACTTATCACCTCAAATGTATTGCGTTTAACCACATTATAACACAAATGAATCTAGTTTTAGAAAGTGTGAACCAATGTACAATTTTACTTTATATAGTTTCAAGATTAAGAATCATCAAGTAGAACTAGTTTTGCCAGAAGTCCGCCATGCCGAAGGGGCGTTTGAGCAATTACGAAAGAATCATAATCAATTATCAAAATACTTAAAATGGGTAAACAGTATTGACTCAGTTGAAAAAGAACAACAGTCAATTAAAATGTTTCAACAAAAAATGATTGAAGGAACTGCCTTTAATCTAATTATCTTGGTAGATGATCAAGTAGCAGGGATGATTGATTTACACGAGTTGAATCAGACATCTGGCGAAGTTGGTTACTGGCTAGCAAGTGAGTTCCAACACTTAGGGATTATGACTAAATGTGTAGAATTTTTAGTTAATTATTCATTAAAGCAATTAAAGTTAAGTTATTTATTATTGAGAACAGCTCAAGATAATATAGCCAGCCAACATGTAGCCAAGCGTGCAGGTTTTCAGTATGTTAATGATGATGAAGACGGGATGAAAGTTTTTAAGATGGAGAAGAAACAATGAAAGCATGGAAAATTGTGGAAGTATTGTGCTGATTTTGTTTATTGTAGGTTTAAATCGAAGTTTCTAGACATTATGACTGACTATCCTACATCCCAAGTGTCAATTTCATTTGTTGTTGCTAAATTAGAAAACTATTGAATTATTAATCAGCGTTAAGTAAACTTTAATAAAAGCATTTTTTATTTAGGAGAAACATTTATGACAGATAAACTTATTGATTGGGCTATTCGCCTTCAAAGCTTAGCTCAAGCAGGACTGACATACGGAAAAGATAATTTTGACCTTGAACGTTATCAAGAAATCCGTGATATTTCAGCTGAAATGATGGCCGAAAAGTCAGGTTTGCCAATCGAAAAAGTTAAAAAACTTTTCTGCAACGAAGTTGGTTATCAAACTCCTAAGATTGCAACGCGAGCAGCGATATTCAAGGATGACAAAATATTGTTGGTTCAAGAAAACGACGGCTTATGGTCAATTCCAGGTGGCTGGTGTGAAGTAAATCTATCAGTTAAAGAGAACGTAATTAAAGAAATCAAAGAAGAAGCTGGCATTGACATTACAGTTGAAAAGTTAATTGCGATTCATGATAGTAATAAGCATTATAAAGGGATGTACCCTTATGGAATTAGCACAGTATTTTTCTTATGTAAGCCGGTTGGTGGAAGCTTTAAAGAAAACGATGAAACTATTGCAAGTGATTATTTTACACTAGATGATTTGCCAGAGCTTAGTGAAGATAAGGGATCTCGTGAGCAAGTAGAGATGTGTTTTAAAGCATATCATGATCCAAATTGGCAAGCGGAGTTTGAGTAGAAAGGGATAATTTTATGCAAAGAAAAGATGTTGAAACTGAATTAGGTAAAATTAATTTTGTGCATCGAGAAGGTGAGCCATTAATTGTTTGTTTAAACGGCTTTGGCAGCTTTGATACAGCACAATCTTTTTTAAAGATAATAGATTCTTTACCAGAAAACTACGGGATATTTGCTCCAGATTATTTGAATAGTGGTTTTAGTGGTAAATCATTAAAAAGCTATACCATTGCTGATGAAGCTAATGAATTAGCAAGTATTATTAATTCCTTTAAGTCAAAAAGAGTTATTATTTTAGCTCATAGCATCGGTGGTGTTTATATGATGCAGATGAAGGATAAAATAAATAATTTAGAAGCTTTTGTTGGAATTGAACCAACTACTAGAGAAATAATTTTGAATCCGCCTAAAGAAACTGCTTATATTGAAAAAAGCAAGGATATGGAAAAGTTAGAAGATCAAATTAGAGCTGATTTATCAAATATTCTTACTCCAGAAGAAAATAAAGACTTTTGGGATACTACGGAGCAAAATGTGCAGAAGTTCAATGAAAAAGATAATCAAAATACCCAAGCTGCTCTTGAAAATGATTCCTATTGGAAAGACGATCTAAAACTAGATGATGATATTACTAGTGTGTTGATTACTGAAGAGTATCGTCAAAAAGAATATAAACGTTCTGAATATGCTTCAAAAAATTCTAAAGTTGTTTCACTAGGGACGTATCACTATATTCATTTTGAATACCCGCGAGAGATTACAAGTATAGTGAAGGATGTAGCTGAATTAGGATAGAAAAACTGAAAGATTGAAACGATTATGAAAAGGGCAGTCATTACTATGGATAAAACATGGAAAAAGATGTATCGATTAGCGCAAAATGCACAAAACTATCGCCAAATTTCTGCACATATGGAAGCGGGAGGAGTAGTTGCAGCAGTCTTATCAACTACTGGGAAAATTTATGTTGGCGTCTGTATTGATACAGCTTGTACGTTAGGAATTTGTGCAGAGCGAAACGCCATTTTTAATATGATTACAAATGGAGAAAATGAAATTACTAGAGTTTTAGCAATAATGCCAAATGGTAAAACCGGAGCTCCATGTGGCGCATGTCGTGAATTTATTGTTCAGCTAATGGAGAAAGATTATCGCAATATCGAAATAATGATAGATTATGAAACAGATAAAGTGATGAAATTTAGTGAATTAACGCCAGAATGGTGGTTATAAAAATAAACATATCACTATATTCATTTTGCGCGAGAGATTGCAAGTATAGTGAAGAATGTTACTGAATAAGGATAGAAAAACTGAAAGGTTGATGATTATGAAAGCAAAAAGTGTGAATCTTAAAATTGCCATTTTATTTCTAACTTTTACCGCAGTCTTTACGCTTTTTCGATCATCAATGTCAGGTGTATTTTCATTATTTTATGCTAAAAATGGCATCCCTAATGCTAATATCAGCTCAATAAAATCATTTCAGAATATCGGTATCATGGTGGGACTTCTTCCAGCAGGTTATTTAGCTGATAGAATCGGAAGATTAAAAGTGCTGACCTTATCTTCTATAGTTATTGCTAGTAGTTTTTTGATTTTAATTCTATTTAGAAACTTTTTATTTTTTTCACTAGCAGAGCTCTTGTATGGTATTGGACTTGCGCTTAATTCTGGCACCTTAATTGCATATATAACTGATTTACAAGAACAGAATCATATTTCTCCAAATAGTAAATTAATGGGGATGCAAATTATTATCCTAAATTTGACCACCTTAATCGGTGGAAACATTGGCACCGGTCTCTTTGCAATTACAGATACTGCACCAGTTTGGTTTGCATTGATTGGTTTAGGATTATATCCATTATTTATTTTGATCGTGACAAGACTCCTAGATTTTTCAGATAACAAGGCAGTAACTAAGACCAAAGTGAATATAAAAAATGTTGCTAGTTTTTTTAGAAAAAGAAACTTCTGGATATTGTTATTATTAAATGTTGGATATGACTGTGGGACACAATTTATTTTAATATATTGGTCGATTATCTACGTTGAAAAATTAGGTTTTAATTTATCTCTTGTCTATACCTTATTTATGTGTGCACTTATTTTAGGATCACTCATATTTAATAGAATATCGACATTTGCTAGTTCAAGAAATATCACGATATTAAATACAGTGTGCATGGTTTCTGTATTTGTTTTAAGTGGAATTATAGAAAATAAATATTTGTTGTTGACCCTTTTTCTATTGATTGAATTATTAATGGGGATGATGTCAGGGCAGATTTCTGCTACTAGTAATGAAGCAATTTATGGAGAAAGCAACAAATCCACTATGCTTTCGACAGTTTCATTTATTGCCGAAATTTTAGTCAGTCTTTCTCTATTTGTAAGTAACGCAATTATGAAGTGGGCTGGTAATTTAAAAGTAATGTTTTTCGTATCAGCAGTTTACTTTAGTATTATCTTGTTAATAATTCCATTGATAAAGCAGAAAGAATAACTGTAGAATCTCATATTTAAAAGAGAGGTAGATATTTTGTCTAAATTAATTATCATTAGAGGTAATTCTGGCAGTGGTAAGACCACTCTAGCAAAAGAAATTCATCAGCGCCTGCCGCGTAATACTTTACTGATATCACAAGATACAGTTAGACGAGATATGCTTCGTGTTAAAGATGGCAAAGACACTTTAGGCTTGCCACTATTTGAGGATTTACTTCATTACGGTTATCAAAATTGTGATTATGTGATCCTTGAAGGTATTTTGAATGCGGAATGGTATATCTCTTTGTTTAGGAAAGCGCAGCTGCTATTTGGAGATGAAATCTTTGCATATTATTTTGATATTCCCTTTGAAGAAACACTAATGCGTCATAAGCAACGTCATATCAGTTCTTTTGGAGAAAAGCAAATGCGTTCTTGGTGGAAAGAAAAAGATTATATCAATTTTATTTCTGAAACTAAGTTTTCTAGCCAAACAACTTTAAGGCAAGAAATTGAAACGATTATGAAGGATATTGGCTATGGTGACAATCATTGAACAATTAAATAAACGGTTGAAAGCTGACTTGCACGCAATTAATCATGAATCACTTAATAGCACTTTTGTTGGCTATAGTAACTTATATCGACAATCAATTTTTGTTAAACAATTTGCGAAAGAGCAAGCTTACTATACTGAAAAGATGGTCACAAAACAGTTAAACGACAGAGTTTTGACCGGTTTTTCACTCAATAAAGCATTTATTTTGGTATTAAAAGATTGCTCACCAAAAGATATAGGAGAAAAGATTGATTCGAAGCTTGCTTTTGAAATGGGACAAGTATTAGGAGATTTCCATCTAAGAGTGGAATCCTTTACAAAAATCAAGCTTGTTAATGGACAGTTTGATGATTACCTGGCTGAAATCGATTCTTTTAAAGAAAGTCCATACAAAAGAAGGTTGAAGAAACTTACTGGTAAATTTATACCTTATAAAAATGAAATTAAGTCAGAATTATCTCAACATTCAAAATTTGTCTTGCATGGTGATGTGGGCATCAGAAACTATAAATACATTGATGGCAAGTTAGCACTTATTGACTTCGAAAAAGCGCGTTTAGGTCCTGTATATCAAGATTTTATAAAATTGTTTTACCAAGATTTTGATTTGAATGAAGAATTGATCCAATTATTTCTAGCAGGTTATGCAAGTAAAAATCCCACTTATCACTTATCGGACTTAACAAGACAATATTTAATTTTTACTACTGCAATCGGCATCTTTAACTATACTGAAAAAATTGAAGATCTACCTTTCAGGCATGTTGGAGAAGCAATGTTAGACACGATTGAGAAGGAATAAATGGAAAGAGATTACATTAAGAATTTACGTCAAAAAGTCGGTCATCAACCTTTAATTTTAAATTTTGCTGGCGGGATTTTAATTAACGACCAAGATGAAGTCTTACTGCAGAAACGAGCAGATGTTAAATCATGGGGTCTGCCAGGAGGAGCGATGGAATTCGGAGAGTCGGCTGAACAAGCATGTGTGCGCGAATTTTTAGAAGAAACCGGATTGAAAGTAAGAGTTAAATCTTTACTAGGAATCTTGACGAATTTTATTCAGCATTATCCTAATGGGGATGTAGCACAAGCAGTGGTAGTTGAATTCTTGGTAGAGTTAGTAGATAAAGTAGCCGACCAGACAGTTCTTTGCTAAAGATAATTTACCGCATATTTTTAACAAACAGCATTTAAGTTTTATTGAGCATTATTATCAACGAGATTATCCATTTTTTGAATAGGAGTATGTATGAAAGAAGAGCGATGTATTTTACAAATAGATAAAGCCCCAAAGGCTGTTATTGAACCTGATTACGAAAAATTACCATTTAAATTCCATCCCAAGTTGCTTTTTGCCTTTGTTCCTAAAGAAGATATTGATAATTTTTAGAACAGGTTCCGCATAAAGTATTAGGTGCTTACGATACGATCTCCTTTCAACCAGATATTTATGAGATTGAAAGTAATGAAGAATGCTTTACTTTGTGTCAAGCTCCACTAGGTGCACCAGCCGCCACACAATTACTGGATTGGTTAATCGCATATGGTGTCAAACAAGTTTTAGCGTTTGGAAATGCTGGCGCCATTGCAGACTTACCTGAAAACGCAATGTTTATTCCGACCAAAGCAATTAGGGATGAAGGAACATCTTTTCATTATTTAGAAGACAGCTTAATGGTAGATTTGAATACAGCATTTTTAGGTCAAGTAGAGGATGTAATAACCGAACTAGACTACCAATATGATGAAGTAACTACTTGGACAACAGATGCTTTCTTTAGAGAAACATCGGAAAAAGTAAAATGATTTCGTGAGTTAGGTGCGGCTGGAGTAGAGATGGAATGCGCTGCCTTAGCAGCTTGTGCACAATTTAGAAAAGTGGATTTTGCACAAATCTTATTTACTGCTGACACTTTGGCAAATGAACAAAATTATGATCCGCGCGATGGTGGAACAGATTCACATCGTCGTGGATTAGAAATTTGCTTTGAGATATTACAAAAATTATAGGAGAAGTAATTATGAAAGAACAGACAGAACAACCATTTATTTTAGATTTCGACCCAAACCAGCATGCAGTAATTGAACCAGATCATGACCAAGAACCATTTCACTTTCATTCACGCTTGCTTTATGCATTTGTACCTAAAGAGAAAATAGATGCATTCTTAGATAAACATCTTCATCGCACTATAGGTGAATTTGATTCCGTTTCTTTTAGTCCAAAGATTTATGAAGTTGAATTAAACGGCGAGTATTTCACCTTGTGTCAAGCACCACTTGGAGGACCAGCCTCTGTTCAATTGCTAGATTGGTTGATTAGTTATGGCGTAAAACATGTTTTAACAGTAGGGAATGCAGGCGCATTAACTGATTTACCTGAAAATGAAATGCTGCTAGTTAAGCGCGCAATTCGTGATGAAGGAACTTCTTTTCATTATATGGAACCTGGACAATTCGTTGATCTAGATTCTAATTTTTTAAAGCAAGTAGAAAATGCATTAACTGGCTTACAACTTAAGTATGACGAAATTACTACTTGGACTACTGACGGTTTTTATAGAGAAACACCAAAGAAAGTAGCACAATTTCGTCAATTAGGAGCCGATACGGTTGAAATGGAGTGTGCATCACTTGCGGCTTGTGCCCAATTCAGAAAAGTAGATTTTGCTCAGATTTTATTTACCGCAGATACACTAGCTGATATTGATAATTACGATGAACGTGATTGGGGTAGTGAATCACATAGTGCTGGACTTGAAATTGGATCGAAAGTTGTAACAAGATTAAAAAAATAGAGCATATGCTCTATTTTTTTGCGATTTGATATTGTTCGTTGACTTTATAACCTAAAAGTTTAGGAAACAAATCTCGATTCTCATTAAAAAGAATTAGAATCTTTCGTGGGGTATCTTTTTTAAAGATAATCGTAACGGTTTGGTCGTAGGTTTGAAATGAGCTGTCTATCCATCTATCTATCTTTGCCATTAAAATATCTTCTTTATTAGGGACTCTCAGAATATCCATAGATTCAATATTTTTCATAACTTAGTTCCCTTTCTATAATTCTAATTAAATTGGGATCAGCTTTTTTATCTAGCACTAAAACTTCTGCAATGACTTCATTTACACTGTTGATGGAATTATTTTTCTTAGCCAGTCTATAATTTGTTGCAGCATAATAACTAACATTGGTTTGTAAATATGTAAATTCTTGTTTTGAAAGATAAGCTTCAAGATCTGAGTCTAAAGCTTTTTTCGCTTCAATAATGTTATTATAGACATTTTTATTAATTTTATAAAAACCTTTGACTGCATCCCAATGTCTTTTATGAGCAAGTTCATGACAAAAGATATCTTTAAAACTAGTTGCAGCAAAGGTTTGAGTACTTAAAATTTCATCTATCCGAGATGAAGTATGAAAATAGCTATTAAGATAAATTATATCATCAATATGGTCGTATGAAGAAATTGCACCATGGCCCAATTTCTTTTCTGATACAATTATTATAGGTGGAAAGTCATTATAAACGGTTTTACTGATTGCTGATTCGATTAGATTTATACAATCTCTATATTTTTTTGACTTTCCTTCACTCCACATGTTTATGGAGGAGTTATTGACTTTCCTAACATGTACTCTTACTTTTTGATTTTGATTATTTAAGAAAGTGTATTCATGTTTCTTTGATAAAAAATCCAAAGTTCGTAATCCTTTCATATAGTGTCCGTATGTATTACACGAAAAGAGCGAAGATTTATTTATCAAAGTAGATATTTAAATAAAATTTATAAAAAGGCGATAGGATGAATAAGAAGCTAGAATTGTTTTGGCATGACTTCTGTCAAAGACATAATTTAAATTTAGATACCCCGGTTGATGCATGGGCTTTTGGTGCAACGGCTGTAGATGCAGATGAATTAGCTGAGCTAGTAAATCAAGGTATAAAGACAGCAACTACTTCAGCATATGAACTTTATGGTAAAGATGAAAAATTGCCTAAAGCAGGGGAATGGAGCATCATTTTAAATAGTAAACAAGAACCTGTTTGCGTTATTCTAGAAAAAGTTGTTGAGATCATCCCGTATAATTTAATATCTCAAGAACATGCCTATCACGAAGGCGAAGGCGATCGTAGCTATGAATATTGGAAACAAGTTCATGATGAATTTTTCACGCTAGAATATGAAGAAGCTGGCAAGAAATTTTATCCGCAAGCACCAATGGTGTGTGAGGTTTTTGAGAAGGTAGAATAATGAAACTTTTGATTATTAGACACGGTGAGAGTGAAGCTGATATTTTAAAGGTATGTGAGGGATGGGCAGATTTTAGCTTAACTGAAAAAGGTCAAAAACAAGCTGCTGCAATGAGTCAATATGTAGCTCAGCACTATCAGATTAATAAGATTTATACCAGTTCTTTAAAAAGAGCTATCGAAACTGCAAGTTATTTAGAAAATGAGACTGGAATATCTATAATTAAAACAGATAAATTAAGAGAATTTAATAATGGGCTTCGAGCAGGACTACCTTACAATGAAGCTTATCAAAAATACCCTAAAGTTGATGTTCCTATCTATACTTCACTTTATGAACAAGAAAGTAAACTTAATTTTAGAATGCGGATAGAGGCTATCTTGTCTGAAATACTGAGTCAAAATGCAAATGACTCTACAATTGCAATTGTTACTCATGGTGGGGCAATTACCCAACTTTATCGAGCTTTCTTAAAATTGCCAATAGATTCTAAAGTTAAATTTGGAACAGGAGATGCATGTCTTCATGAATGGACAATCGAAGGTGACAATCACTTCATAGATAGATCC
>NZ_CANBCP010000056.1 GCF_947367085.1 uncultured Lactobacillus sp.
ATAAATATTGGATTCTGGATGTATGTGGATAATATAATCTTAGTGATTTTCGCTATTGATTATTTTAGCCGCTTATTTTTGGCTAAAGATAAAAAGAAATTTTTTAAAGAAAATATTTTTGATCTTTTATCAATCATTCCGGTTAGTGGTCTTTTTGCATTTTTTAGAATAGCTCGTATCTCACGCGCTGCTCGTTTAGTTCGTTTATTGAGTCTATTTAGACTCGTTGGTTTGGCTGGAAAGTTAAAGAAGTTTCTTCATACTAATGGGTTGATTTATTGGATCTATCTAAGTTTAGCCCTCTTAATTATTGGAGCTGGCGCATATTCCATCAGTGAAGACGCATCTTTAGGACAGTCTTTTTGGTGGGCGATCGCTACAGCGACTACTGTAGGCTATGGGGATATTTCTCCTCATACATTAGTTGGCAAAATTGTGGCTTTTATTTTAATGTTAGTGGGAATTGGTGTGATTGGGATGTTGACGAGCTCGATCACAACTTATTTTGTTAAAAATAATACTGACGAGTCTGGGCAACAAGAAAAGCTAGATCAGATAATTGATGAGTTAAGAAATATAAAAGATCAAAATGCTGAACTCAAAAATGAGATAGAGAAATTGAAGCAAAGAAATCAAACTAAAAGAGGGTAAACAATGAGCAGAAGAGAAGAAGTTACTTTAACTAACATGTGCATGATTGAAAAAGATGGAAAAATTCTAGCTATTGATCGCAATGATCCCGTATGGCCAGGACTAACTTTTCCAGGTGGTCATGTCGAAAGTCATGAATCTTTTAACGATTCAGTTGTGCGTGAAATTAAAGAAGAAACCGGATTAACCATTTGCAATCCCAATCTTGTCGGGATAAAACAATTTTATGATCATGATGATAAGCGTTATTTAGTCTTTTTCTATAAAGCAACTGACTTCAGTGGCGAACTTAAAGCTTCAGATGAAGGTGAATTAATCTGGCTCACTAAAGATGAAATGATGCAGCGCAAACTTGCCTATAATTTTGATCATGATTTGCCTGTATTTTTTGATGAAAACCTTAGTGAGCATATGCTTGATGGAGTGCGGGATGAAGTTTTTTAATCGGTAGAATAAAAGAGGCTAAGTTTTTAAATACAAAACTAGCTTTGCGTAAAGAAAAAGGGCTGATCAACTTCGATCAGTCCTTTTAAAATTCTATTTTTCATCATCAAAAGGATATTTCATACCCCAAGAAGTGCGGACACTGGTTAAAATATGAGCAACATCGCGTGATATTTGAAGTTGACCATCGTCATGGCCTTGTTCAATATATCTTTGCATATCTCGCACTTCGTATTGTAATGCTTTATCGCTATCTCCAGCAGTGATTTTTTCATGTTTTTCTTCATGAGCGCTGGCAGTATAAGTGATCTCAGCTTCGGTTGCTCGAGGATAGTTGCTAATTTCAACATAACCTTTAGTACCAGACACAACACCTCGTTTTGGCTGCTTTGCTCGCATCGATAGAGCCATCACTGCCATTTGATCTTTAGTGTTTTTGAGTATGATACCTGATTGTTCATCGACACCAGTTTCAAAGAATTTAACAGTTGTAAGAATGCTTTCAGGTGCTTCATCTAAGAATGTTCTTGCAAAAGCAGTTGCATAACCACCAATATCAAGCAAAGCACCACCAGCTAAATCTTTATTAAAGAATCGATTCTTAGGATCATAATCTTTCAAACTTCCGAAGTTAACTTGAATCATCTTAATTTGACCAAGTTTACCAGCTTTTATCAAATCAAGTACTTTTTGATAGATCGGCATATGATAGAGAGTAAATCCTTCTGTTAAAATCAAGCCTTTTTCTTTAGCTGATTTTTCTACCTCATCAAATTGACGGGCATTAACAGTGATTGCTTTTTCAGCAAAGACATGTTTATTCGCATTAAGTGCCTTTTTAATATATTCATAATGGAAGGTGTGAGGAGTGGCAATGTAAATAATATCAATATTTGGATCCGCAATCATTTCATCAGGATTAGTGAAAGTGTTTTTAACGTGCTTTTCTTCAGCAAACTTAGTTAACATTTCTTCATTAACGTCGGCTACGGCATAAATTTCGCCATTGACTGCATTAAGAGCATCAGCCATTTCATGTGCGATCCAACCAGTACCAATTATTCCCCAATTATATTTTTTCATTTTAAATCACCTTTCTTTATTTCAACAGCGTCTTCATCTTCATTGCCTGTGATCAGGTTGGTAACTAAATTTTTAAAATAAGATGAAGCTACTACACCATTTTGATTGATCAACTTCTGATTAATCTGATCAATTTCTGCCCAACTTGAGCTAAAAATATCTAGTAACAAATTGCCATTTTTTGTATAAACCAAATCCGCTATAGCACGTCCTTTACGGATCGTAGCTTGCAAATTCATTTTGTGGCAGATCTTAATAATTTGTCCAGCACTGTCAGGAGTAACTTCTAAACAGAGCTGGATTTTATTAGACAAAGTTGGAGTAAGGCGCTTCTTAGGCAGAAGTAAAACATATTCTTTGCTTTTTTGAGCAGCTATTTTTTCAAAATAATGAATTCCACCGTTGCTCTTTAACGCATTTAAATCATAATCAACACTGTCACAACCATCAAAAGCAAGATCTATTGTAGTTGCTTCTTGGATGGTTTTGACAAACAAACCTACACTTTTACATTTCATAATAGTTAGAGTAGAGGGGGAATACAAGTGAAGCTTATATTCAGTATGGCGTTCAATTTCTTTTGCTAAATTGAACACATTGCTACCGCCTCCAAGACTAACATTGGAATTAGGTTTTATTTTTGAAAACGCTAATGAACTAATCGTAGTCATAGGATCACCTTAAAAAATATTTTCATTGTTTTGACTATATGTAAAATTATTTACATAAATAATATTAAGATGAAAATTATTTTGTGTCAATAAATAAATTTACAATAAATGATATTTTATGAAAATTATTTACAGAATGATATACTTATAATAAGAAAAGAGGAGATACTATGGACGGAATTATTGATCAAATTTATAGTAGCTTACCCAAATTATCAGTTAGTGATCGAAAAATAGCACAAACGATTTTAGATAATCCTACAGATGTTGTAAATTATTCAATTTCACAGTTGGCCAAAGAGGCAAAGGTGAGTGATGCATCAGTCACACGATTTTGTCATAATTTAGGATTGATTGGTTTTCATGACCTGAAGATCAAACTAGCGCAAGTTCAAAATTTAGAAAAAAGTTTGTCTTTACAAGAGATTGGCCAAGACGATTTACAAGCTGGTCTGCAAAAGATTGTACATAACAAGATTGCAGAAGTTAGTTCTACTTTAGAAAACATCCCAAGCTCAGCTTTAAAAAAAGTTTTGAGCTGGCTAACAAATAGTCGTGTTGTTCAAGTGAGTGCTGAAGGCGATACCTATCCAGTAGCTGAAGATGCTGTTTATAAATTTAATCAAATTGGGATTTTTGCGATGGACTCTGGCGGGAGCGTTGAAACTGCGATTGCTCAAACGATGAATTTAGGCAAGAAGGATTGTTTATTACTGATTTCAAATTCTGGAGAAGCCGCAGGGCTGTTGAAGCAGATCGATGTTGCAAAAAAACGTGGAATGAAAATCATTTCCATAACAAATAGGGATGATTCACCAATTGCCTTAAAATCTGACATTCATTTGCGAACGGCTGTCAGACAGACAGTTTTACAAAGCCAATATTATTTCTCTCGCGTAGCTGCATTTACGATGATTGAAGCAATTTTTTTATTATTGATTTCACGAGATGAAGCGGCTATTGAACATATTAAGCAGCATGAAAAAATTATTTCTAATCAGAAGATATGAGATAGCAGAGTATTGATATAATCAATACTCTGTTTTTATTTTTATAAAATGATACCGTTTACAAAAGCCACGTATAGGGTTATACTTATCTTGTTGTTATAACAGCATAACAAGTTAGAAAGAGTGATTTTAAGATGGAGAACAAAACAGTACCTCTTTATCAACAAATGATAGAAGTGCTGATTCACCAGATTGAAATTGGAGCTCTTAAGGAGAACGATAAGCTACCCTCGGAACAAGAGCTAGGTGAAACTTTTCAGATAAGCAGAATCACAGTAAGAAAAGCTTTAGAAGAATTACAAAAGCGCAACTTTATTTATAAAAAGCAAGGTCAAGGATCTTTTGTTTCAAGTAGAAAACAAAGAAATAAATATTTTGAATATTGGGATGTTAATAAAAAGATCCGAGAGATGGGGACAGAACCATCAAGTAAGATAAATGAATTTAACATTATTGCTGATAAGAGGTTTGGGGATATTAAAGAGGAGATGCATCTAAAAGATGTGGATTATCTTTATGAAATACATAAAACCTACTTCAGTAATAAATCACGTATCATGGTATCAAGATATTTCATAGCTTTTGATCGTTGTCCGGAGATAAAGCTAGATGAATTGGAGCAGGAAGAAGTAATTCCTCTGATTTTAGGTAAGTATGCTTTAAATGATATTCATTTTAGCTTAACTTCTGAAGCGGGCTTAGTTGATCGTCAAGATAGAAATGATCTTGACGCAGATTTGCATGATCCTAAGGTGATAATTACAAGGCGAGGATTTGAAAAAGAAAGGCTCATCTATTTAGAGAAAACTCGAGTCGTAGGGTTCTTACCTATGTATCTTGGTCTTGATATGTCAAAACAATAGGAGGAGTTATTATGACCACACCAGATATAGTATTAACAAGAATTGATAATCGTTTAGTTCACGGACAAGTAGGAGTTGTTTGGACTTCAGCAATTGGAGCAAATTTGTTGCTCGTAGCTAATGATGCAGCAGCTAACGACCCTTTACAACAAGAATTAATGACAGCAACTGCAGAAACTTCTGGGGTTGGCATCAGATTTTGGACATTAGATAAAACAATATCCACTATTTCTAAAGCTAGTCCAAGACAACATATTTTTCTCGTTGTTAAAACTCCGCAAGATGTTTTGAAACTTGTAAAAGGCGGAGTTCCAATCAAAGAAGTTAATGTCGGAAATATGCATTTTTCTGAAGGTAAGGAGCAAATTTCTAAGAAAGTATTTGTTGATCAATCAGATAAAGAGGCAATTAATGGATTAATTGATGCGGGTGTAAGAGTTTACATTCAAGATGTTCCAGAAGAAAAGCAAGATGTATTAAGTAAATTCTGATAAGAGGTAAAAATTATGACTATTTCTTTAGGACAAGGATTAATAGTCTCACTCTTTGCAATAATCGCCGGTGCTGATTTCTGGCTGGAAGGTTTTTATATCTTTCGTCCAATGATTGTATGTACCGTCACCGGATTTCTACTTGGAGATTTGAGATTAGGTATAGTAGCAGGTGGTTTAACTGAGTTGGCGTTTGCTGGTTTAACCCCAGTTGGTGGGACTCAACCACCTAACCCAATTATGGCTGGTATTATGACTGTGGTTTTGGCTTATACTACAGGTCATAATCCAGCAACTGCTATTGGTTTATCACTTCCATTTTCAATTTTGATGCAATATATTATTTTATTCTACTACTCAGCATTCTCACTATTTACAAGAAAAATGATGGAATATGCCAATAAAGCAGAAACAAAGAAATTCACATGGTTGGTATTGACACCAACTTTTATTGTCGCATTAACTTACGGTGTGTTTACATTTTTATGTGTCTATGCGGCTCAGGCACCAATGAGTCATTTAGTAAATGCAATGCCAGGTTGGTTAAGCCATGGATTTGAAATTGCTGGTGGCATCCTTCCAGCTGTTGGTTTTGCAATGTTACTAAAGAATATGTTGAAAAATCAATATGTTCCATATTTACTCTTAGGATTTACTGCTGCTTGTTTCATTAAATTTGGCAATTTAATGCCAGTTGCCGTAATCGGTATTGCATTAGCCTTGATTGAATTTGCAAGAGCTAAAAAAGATCGTGATATGAATAAAAAGATGAGAGATATTGAAGAAAATGCCAATAACGGAGGTGACAATGATGGAATCTAGTCCACAAGAACCCAAACGCGGCAAACTTTCTAAAAGAGATGTTAGAAATATAGGTTTACTTTCTATCTTTAATCAATCAGCTATGAACTATCAGTTGATGCAAGCAGGTGGTTGGACTTTAGCAATCTTGCCAGCATTAAAAAAGGTTTATGGAAAAGATAAAAAAGGCTTGAGCGCTGCTATGAAAGGTAACCTTGAGTTTATGAATACGAATAACTATGCGGCTCCTCTTTTGATGGGACTTGAAATGTCATTAGAAGAACATGGTGAAAGTAGATCAACAATCGATGGTTTAAGAGTAGCTTTATTTGGCCCATTAGCAGGAATTGGAGACGCTATTACCTGGTTTACAATTTTGCCTATTGTTGCTGGGATAACAGCTTCATTTGCTAAAGAGGGTAGTATTCTTGGACCTTTAGTATTCTTCTTAGTATATGTAGCAATGTTTTTATTAAGAATGCCAATTGCACAATTAGGTTATGCTGCTGGTACAAAAGCTGTTGAACGAATAAGACAAGACTCTGCAATCGTATCACATGCTGCAAGTGTATTGGGATGTACTGTTATTGGTGGATTGATTGCGACATATGTACAAATTACTGTTAAATCTAAAATAGCAGTTACCGCCACTAAATCGATTTCTATTCAAAAAGCATTCTTTGATAATATTTTTCCTAACATTTTGCCATTAGCTTACACATTCTTATTATTCTATCTTGTAAAAAAGAAGAATGTTAGTCCTGTAGTTTTGATTGTGATCACATTCGTTTTAGCAATTATTCTTTCATGGCTAGGAGTATTATAAAATGCAAGTTATTGTAACAGGCCATGGTAATTTTGCTTCCGGAATTGAATCGACTGTAAAATTATTAGCTGGCAAAATTGAAAATGTAAGTTATATCGACTTCACTGAAAATATGAGTGAAGAAGATTTGGCTAAAGAATTTAAAAAGCAATTTGATAAGGACAATCAAGCCTTGTTCTTTTGTGATTTGTTAGGTGGAACACCATATAAGCAAGCCGCTATGCTTAAAGCAGCACATCCTTCAGATGATATAGCTGTTGTCTGCGGTTGCAATGTTGGGTCTTTATTAGAAAATGGCTTAGTTGGTTTGGATAAATTTGAAAATGCGGACCAATTAGCTCAAGCATTAATTGAATCAACGAAAAAGGGAATTAAGCAATTCGGTGTTTCATCTGTTAATAACAAACAAACCGAAGATTCTAGTGAAGACGGAATATAATATTTAAAATAAGAGTTAAAACCATTCAAAAAGACCTAGTGACGAGCTAGGTCTTTCTTTATAATTAAAGGTAGTGAGAGTAGGTGAAACAAAGTGCTTTTAAAAAATAATAAACAAACCCTTGATCAAGTTGCTAATTTAGTCAAATATGCTTTTTTGAAGAAAAACGATCTAACTCAAGATAAAAATTTCCTCGGCCGCTATAACGATGCCTTCAATTTCGGTGAAGAAAAAGATGGTCAGCTTGCGAGCTACATCATGGTAAATAAATTTACAAGTCGGATTTTTGACAAAGAAGTAAAAATGGGTGGCGTGGGTTACGTTTCATCTTATCCTGAAAATCGTGGTCAAGGTGATATTAATCGTTTGATGAAAGAAGCAATCCGTTATTTACATGAACATAATTATGTAATTTCCAATCTTGCACCATTTTCAGAAAGTTTTTATCGTCGGTATGGTTATGAAAACACGATTTTTCAAAAAGAATTTCATTTTAAAGATAATGCAATCAATAACTTTAAGCCTCTAAAAAATGGAAGAGTAATTCGTGGAAGATTAACAGATTCGACAATTAATGATGCTGTTATTTCTCTTTATCACAATAAGTTTTCTCGAAATTCTCAACGTAATACGGTCTTACGTGAAAATTGGTGGTGGGATCGGATAAATACTTACTATCCAGATAGATTTACTTGTGTTTATTTTGATGAAAATAAAATTCCTCAAGGCTATATGTTCTATGAAATTGATTCGCCGAATATGCAAGTTGATGAGTTTTATTATCAGACTCCAGATGCAGCACGTGCGTTACTTAGTATTATTGCTAGTCATGTTTCGAGCAATTTGAATTATCACATAAAAGATGCAGAAAATTCACTGCTCAACGAATTTTTTCCTAATCAAGATCTGCTGAGAATTAATACTTTTCCATATATGATGACGAGAATTATTGATATGAAGCAGACCCTTAACTGCATGAAGTTAGTTAATGAAAGAGAGTTAGTGATCAAGGTTTACGCTGATGATATTATTGAAGAAAATAATGGTAGTTGGAAGTTGATCTTTAAAAATAAACAAATGAGCGTTGAAAAAACTTCTCAGTCAGCTGATTATTCGGCAACACTGACTAATTGGACGAAGGTTTTGCTAGGCCATTTAACTTTAAGACAAGCAGTCAAATTAGGCTTTGTTAAAGAAAATCGGCATCAACCAAATGATTTCGTTAAAGGTGAAGTTTCTTTTTATGATTACTTTTAAAAGGAGAATGTAATGCGTAGAGTTTTGAGTAATTTGGGTGATCAAGATAGACACACTTTCCGTGCTCAGTTTGGAAAATATGGCTATAAGAGGTTCCATGATCCAATACGCGGTGAACTTTATAGCGCAACTATGGTGGTGCGCAATGTTGAAATCGTTGACAACCCTGACCGACCAACAGGAGTTACTGATCATCTTTGGTTAAATTTAACCAAAGGATTTTCTGATTTGGGGCTCCTTCAGCCAGGAGATGTTATTGAGTTTAATGGTCGCGTGGCTGCGTATACAAAAGGCTATGGTTCAACATCGATTCAAGATTATAAGTTGACATATCCTAGCAAGATAAAATTATTAACTGATAGAAAAACTCAGGCAATTCCCCAAGATCATACAGCTTTGATTGGTATGATTATGAATTTGAATTATGATTTTTATAAAAAACAAGCTAGGCCGCTAGTACCGTTTTTTATGGATGGCTTTAAGAAATGGCAGGATCAGCAAACTAATCCACTTCCAATTGAATGTCATCAAGGTAATGACTATGAGAGTGAACTTGGTTATGACGCTTTAAATTTCGAAGAAGAAATGAAATCTTGGCAGGCAAAAAAAGAAGCATCCCAGGCAAGAGAAACCCAAAATAGCCAAGATGGTATAATTTTATTGAAGAAGAATAAGCAGTGGCTTGAGAGTTTGCTTGAATTAGCTAATGAGAATAACGGCAATGTTTCAAATAGAGTACTGACAGATCTTTTGGCTAAGGAAATTTCCGATAAGGATGAATTAAATTCTATCCGTGTAAAAATAAAGGCTGCCATTAAGTCTGACTGGTTTAAAGATCAACTCGAAAGTGACAATTCTAACCTTAGTCATTTGGAATTATTAGATAAAAAACTGAATTCAAGATAATTTTTTGAATTTTGAGTGTTTATTTCTTTAGATATTTGATTTCTATGTTAAAATATTTTATGGAATAAACTAAACATAACGACAGAAGACGAGCTTGACTCGTCTTTTTGCTTGCATAAAAATTTATTTGACTTTTATCTTCAAAATCTTATACTAAATCTTAGTTTTAGAAAAAAGAGGGAAATAAAAATGGATTTTTCACGAAAGGCCTCACCTTGGCGCGTTTTTTGGAAAAGCGTTTGGGTAGGTTTTATTGCTGGAATGATTTCAGGAATGGTTAAGATTGGTTGGGAAAAGATTTTACCACCAAGAACCTTGCAAAGAGATATTGTAAATCCACCACAGCATATGCTTCAGCAAATGGGAGCATCATATGATTTCACCCATGCATATGTAATTTACAACACTAACCAAAAGGTGTTCTGGGTTGCATTGATCTTGCACTTCAGTTTTTCAATCTTCTTTGCTTGGTTACTAATTTACATGGTTCAATTTAAGAAGACTTCATGGGCTGGTCTTTGGCAAGGTACCTTTTATGGTTTCTTGATTTGGGTAATTTGGCACTTGTTCTTAATGCCAATTCTCGGAACAACTCCTGCACCATGGCAAATGCCATTTGCGGAACATTTCTCAGAATTTTTTGGTCACTTAATCTGGGGCTGGTCAATTGCCGCAGTTGGTTACTACATGATTGCAAAACAAAAAGTAAAGACTTTGACAAACCAATACTGGTAAAAATAAACGGTTTAACTTCATTGAGGTTAAACCGTTTTTTCTTGTATCAAAATTAGTTATTACTTTGATCCCAGACTTTCTTGATGGCCGGAACTTTGCCCAATTCGGTCATGTCTTCTTTGTCAACAACAATCAAGTTATTAGGACCTTGTGCCAGGTGGTTAAAGCTGTCGAGGCTTTGGTTTCTGAAATAGCCATCGCCAGCATGGTCAAGAGCTTCTTGCAATTTATCAATACGGTAAGCATCTGCGTCAGCTTGTGTTTTTACAGCTTCAGCATTTGCTTTGGCAGTAGCAACTAAAGCATCATTTTTAGCTTTAGTAGTCAATTCAATATTTCTTGCCTCACCTTCAGCGCGAGCAATAGCTGCAGTTTTTTCACGATCAGCAGTAAGTTGCTTGTCCATGGCCTTTTGAATCTCTGGACTAGGTAATAACTCATCCACGTTCACACGAACCACGCGAATTCCGTACATATCTGTCAAATCACCAATCGCCTCAGATAATTGAGCGTTGATTTCGCTAGTTGAACCTAGTGCTTCGTTTAATTCCATACGTCCGATGATATCACGCAAGTGTCCACGGATTAATTGAACCATTGATTCCACTGAATCAGTATTGTTATAAAAATACTTATAAGCATCAGTAACCAAATAGTTCAAAGTTAAACTCGTTGTGATTTCCGCATTATCTTTAGTAATGATCCGATATTTCGAAATTTCGAGTGGTTGAAGTGCGAGGCTTACTTTGCGTAAGCTTTGAAAAATTGGCCAGATAAAAACTAGTCCAGCTTTCACAGTCCGAGAGTATTTACCCAAGGTTTCAACTAAACCTACATAATTTTGCGGTACAATTCGCAGACCACATAAGAAGTAGGCGACAACCAAGACAACTATAATTCCTACAATAACGTAAGCCATAATTTTTCCTCCAAAAATTAAATTTGATGATATTATCTTATATTCTGATTAAAAAGGAAAGATGTTTTAAGAAAAATATTTAACAGAAGATATATTCGAAGAAAGAACTTTTAGAAAAATTATTGGAATTAAGAAAGAAGCTATACCC
>NZ_CANBCP010000057.1 GCF_947367085.1 uncultured Lactobacillus sp.
GATAATATCTAGCATGAAAACCACTTCTTTAGTCCTATTGCAAAATTAATAACTAAAAGATAAAATTGAACTAGTTTATTCATAAAGGTTGGTTAACAATGACAGAATTAATTTCAATTAAAGATTCATCTCAACACGTTGATCAAGAAGTGAAGATGCACGTCTGGTTAACAGATAAGCGTTCCAGCGGTAAAATTATGTTCTTACAATTGCGTGATGGTACCGCCTTCTTTCAAGGTGTTGTTTTAAAGAAAAATGTTTCAGAAGAAGTTTTTGAAGCAGCTAAGAACTTGCACCAAGAAGCAAGTATGTACATTACTGGTAAAATTCATAGGGACGAACGTTCAAAGTTTGGTTATGAGATTCAAATTTCTGATATCGAAGTAATTTCAAACAATGAAGGTTACCCAATCGGAAACAAAGAACATGGTGTTGATTTCTTGCTTGATGAACGTCATTTATGGTTAAGAAGTCGTCGCCCATTTGCTATTATGCAAATTAGAAATACGATGTTCAAAGCTACGATTGATTTCTTCGAAAAAGAAGGCTTCATTAAATTTGATGCACCTATCTTTATGCACTCAGCTCCAGAAGGTACAACTCAATTATTCCATGTAGATTATTTCAATAATGATGCATATCTATCCCAATCAGGCCAACTTTATGGTGAAGCTGGTGCGATGGCTTATGGCAAGATCTTTACTTTTGGTCCAACATTTAGGGCAGAAGAATCAAAAGGTCGTCGTCATATGACTGAATTTTGGATGATGGAACCAGAAATGGCATGGATGCACCAAGATGAATCATTAGATATTCAAGAACGCTACTTAGCTTACATGGTTAAGAAAGTCTTGGAAAATAACGAATATGAACTTAAGTTGCTAGGTAGAGATCCTGAGAAACTTCGTCCAACTACTGAAGGAAACTTTACTCGTCTTGCATATGATGATGCAGTTAAGATGCTTCAAGAAGCAGGTAGAGACTTTAAGTGGGGCGATGATTTTGGTGCTCCAGATGAAGGATATATTTCAGAACAATTCGACCGTCCTGTCTTTATTATGAATTATCCAACTTCAATTAAGCCATTCTACATGAAGAAAAATCCTGACAATCCAAAAGAGTATCTTTGTGCTGATGTTATTGCACCAGAAGGTTACGGAGAAATCTTTGGTGGATCAGAACGTGAAGGTAATTACGAAGTATTGAAGAAGCAAATCGAAGAAGCTGGTCTTAACTTAGAAGATTACCAATGGTATCTCGATTTGCGTAAATTCGGTGGAGTTCCTCACTCAGGATTCGGTATGGGATTTGAACGTACAATTGCATGGATTTGTCATCTTGACCACATTCGTGAAGCAATTCCATTCCCAAGATTGATTAACAGAATGCAACCTTAATATTTTAAAAGAGTTGAATTGGCCATTAGCTAATTCAACTTTTTTGAAAGGAAAGATATGGCTTCTTATAACAATTATCGTAAAATAGGCTTTACTACTATATCTAATGCACTTTTAAATTATTATAGTCAACTTAATTTGAGTGAAAATGAAGTTATGCTTTTAATTCAATTAGAGGCTAGTAGCCAAAAGGGTGATGACTTCCCTAGTGACAAGTTTTTGTCATCTAAAATGAATTTAAGCCCGATTGAGATTTCCGAGCTAATTCAAGGGTTAATTAATAAAGAGATAATTACTTTAGAGCAAGATAATAATGATAATGGCAAGATAAGTAATTATTATAATCTAGATCTTCTTTATCAAAGGTTGGATAAGTTTGTGAATGATACTAAAATATCGACTAGTACTAAATCTATTAATAAAAAAGAGGAAGGTATTTCTGATCCAATTCAGCAATTAGTCAGACAGTTTGAAATTGAATTCGGTCGATTACTTAGTCCCATTGAACGTCAAGAAGTTGCGGCTTGGATAAACGTTGATCATTATAATCCAGAGTTGATCAAGATGGCTTTACGAGAAGCAGTTTTAGCCCAAGTTTATAATTTTAAGTATGTTGATCGAATTTTATTAAACTGGCAAAGACATAGTTTAAAGTCACCAGATCAAGTTAAAAATTATTTACAACGAAACGAGTAATTCAAAATGGTAAAAGAAGAGTTGATAAGTGATGAACAGGCAAGAACGGTTTTAAGAAAGATTTTAAGTTTATATCCCAACGCAAGAGGTGAGCTTAATTGGGATACAAAATTTCATCTATTATGTGCTGTTTTAATGAGTGCCCAAACTACAGATAAAATGGTCAATTCGGTTACACCAAAACTATTTTCTGATTATCCAGATAGCTTTTCTTTATCACGAGCTGAGATTGGTGATATAGAAGATCATATTAAAACTATTGGTTTATTTAGAAGTAAAGCTAAGCATTTAAAAGAAACTGCAACTATTATTTCTGAAAAATATAATGGTAAAATTCCGGCAGATAAAAAACTTCTGATGCAGCTGCCCGGAGTAGGGGAAAAAACAGCTAATGTGGTGTTAGCCGAAGGATTCAATATTCCTGCAATTGCAGTTGATACCCATGTATCACGTATTTCAAAAGCGTTTAAAATAGTTGATCAAAAAGCTAAGCCTCATGATGTTGAGCTCCGTTTAGAGCAATTATTGCCTAAGGATCAATGGATCAAAACGCACCATGCGATGATCTTATTTGGACGATATACAATGCCAGCTCGAAGTAAAGATAAAAATCCATATCATTATTTACCTGATTAATAAGTCTAAAAATCGAAATATTTTGTAACCTAACTTTGAAAGTTTCTCGAAGTTAGGTTTTTTGATATAAAAAACCTCAAAGCCAAATGTTGCTTTGAGATTTTAATTTAATGTTGTTTATTATTTTGTTTTTAGCCTGATGAAGAATTTTGATTTACATTACTCTGATTATTACTTGTAGTGTTTGATGAATTATTATTTGACTGATTCTGATTGGTTTGATTATTATCATTTTTATCAGAAGTGGTGTCGTTAGTAGATGATTGGTCATTATCATCTTGCTTTTTATCATCATCTGAAGTTTGATCATTAGATTGACTGGTTGAACCACTTTCATTATCTGATTCTACTGTAGTGGTAGTATTGTCACTACTGCTGGTATCAAAGTGAGTATCGATTTCTTCGTCATCTTCATTATCGTCCTTAGTTTCATGATATGGATTGGCCGGAGCGTGTCCTTTTACAAATAATTCCCAAGTAAAATTATGAGAAGATGGGGATGCTACTCTTCTAGCAGTTCCATTTACAATTCGCCGTTTGACTACTGTTGATGGCTTCTTCCAATCTTTGTTTTCTTTATTCTTCATCAGATAAGACATCATATGTTTGTATAAAAGCTGTGCAGATTGTTCACCACTGCCTGAGATTGTTCCATCTTTTAAGTTGTCGTAACCTGTCCAAATACCAATGCAATAAGCTTTGGTGTAGCCAACGAACCAGGAGTCTTTTGGAGTACCAGCGTATTGCGGGAATTTTACTAAGTCTTCATCAGAATATTTAACAGTACCAGTTTTCCCAGCTTCATGTAAACCAGAAATTCTAGCATTTGTACCTGAACCCTTAGTTAAAACGTCTTTGAGCATGTTAGTCATAATGTAAGAAGTTGAATTCTTCATTACCTTATTACCAGAACTATCATAGTTATGAACTAATCCATCAGCAGTTTCAATTTTAGAAACAAACTGTGGTTTATGATAAATTCCGTTGTTAGCAAAAGCTCCAAAAGCTCCAGCCATTTGAAGCGAAGAAGCATTTGCACCAATTGCCACAGAAAGACCAGCATCAGATCCAATATTAATTCCCATCTTTCTTGCGAATAAAGCAGCTCGATTTAATCCAACTTTAGCTAGTGTTTTAACCGCTGGTACATTTCGAGATTGTTCTAGCGCTTTACGCATGGTGATACGACCCATATAAGTATTGTCCCAGTCGTATAATTGAATGTTTGTTCCTGGGTAGATGTACTTAGTATCATCTAGCATATGTGAAGTGCCCCAGTTTAAATATTCGACCGCCGGTGCGTAATCTAAAACTGGTTTAATCGTAGAACCAGTTGAACGACCTGTTTGAACGGCACGGTTTAAACCTAATTGAACAGATGGTAATTTTCGGCCACCTATAATTGCAATAACATGTCCATTTGTTGGGTCAACAACAGTTGCTCCGACTTGCATTTTATCATTGGTAAAAGGGACTTCACCATTGTTTGCTAAATCGTAAAGATGTTGTTGGGCATCTTGATTAATGTTAACGGTGATTTTTAGATTATCTGTATAGGGATTAAATCCTTTTTCTTTTACCTCATTGATGACTTCTTTAATGTAAGGATCATCAACTTTTCTTAAATCAGATTCAATATTGTTTTTCTGGGGAACTAGGCCTTGTGTTATTGGTTCAGCTTTTGCTTGATTATATTGTGCCTTGGTGATCTTTTTATTTGCGAGCATTGATTTTAAAACAATATCTCGACGATATTTGGCTTTGTTTGGGTAAAGGTAGGGGTTATAAAGAGTAGGAGCATTTGGTATTCCTGCTAAAAGTGCCGTTTGGGCTAAATCAAGATCTTTTAAGCTTTTACCATAATAATATTCGGCAGCTGTTCCCATACCGTAATTTCCATAGTTCATGAAAACTTTGTTGATGTAATATTCTAAAATTTGGTCTTTAGAAAATTCACGTTCAACCTTCATTGACAGCCAAGCTTCTTGGGCTTTTCTTCGTAATGTTCTTTGCGATGCTGAAGTTGAAAAAACAGATAACTTAACTAGTTGCTGTGTGATTGTTGATCCACCAGCGGCAACGCTATTTGAGCGAGCATTGACTAAGACAGACCCAATAATTCTAATAGGGTCAAGACCCAAGCCTTCTTTATAAAAACGACGATCTTCTGTCGAAATTATTGCGTCCTTTAACTGTTGGGGAATTTCCTTGTTAGTTACATAGGTTCTTTTTTCAGATCCTAAAGATAGCAAGAACTTTCCGTCATTAGTATAAAGACTCGAAGTTCCACCACTTTGTAATTCATTTTGTGAAATACTTGGTGCATCTTTAGCATAGTAAGCAAATAAACCTACGCCTGCAACTACTATTAGTAATGCAATAATGAAAAACCATTTGATGATTTGAAGCCAGAGTCTTTTTTTAGGCTTTTCATTACGGTGATAATTTGACATACGTGAATTTTGATTGTTTTGTGCCATTTTAATTCCTATCTAAAATAAATTTATCAACTACTTCTAAATAGGGAAGAGTTGGTCGATAGCCACTTTTAATTTCGTATGAGTGTTCAATAATCTCATTTAAGCTTACTGAACTCTTATCAATTTGATTCCATGCATTGATAATAAAACTGGCCGGGGTAACAAAATATCTATTTAAACTTACAAATTTTATAATTGTAAAACAAATTCCTTTTTGTTTGAGACATTTATCTAAATGAACTATTTGGTGTTCGTGAAAGTTTTTAAGTGGAAAAGAAGCTTTGTTTCGGGTTTCTTTTGCTTCAAAGTCCAAATAATAACCTTTATATACTCCGTTATAGTCGGTTGTTGAAGCTTGTCTAAAATATGCTTCCTTGATAACCGCACGAGATCGTTTAGGATAATCAACTTTAACAATTTGAACTGGCGTAGGTTTTTTATGCACGACAGCAATGTCTTGGAAAAGATAATACTTATTTGATTCATTGATTTGTTGTTCAAGTGTCATTCCTCGATCAGAAAAATTCACACTCGTTTTGTGTTTTTTATGAGAAGAGATTGTTGTATTATTATTTTTCGCATATGGCGTTAAACTACCAGTAGGATATTTGACCATTGTATTCACTCCTGTTAGCATTATAACAAATTAATTATCTGATTAAGAATGGAGGTATAAATAAATTGCAGCGATTATGGATCTCAGGATATCGTAGTTTTGAATTAGGAGTCTTTGATCCTAAAGATAAGAAAATTGTTGTCATTAAGTATGCAATCAAAAATTATCTAAAGAGATTAATTGATGAAGGTCAACTTGATTGGGTAATTTCTGGTCCTAATCTTGGAATTGAGCAGTGGGCGTTACAATCAGCTATCGAGTTAAGGAATGAGTATAACCTGCATTGTTCGATGATTACGCCTTATATTGATTTTTCAAAACGCTGGAATGAAAGTAATCAGGCTCAATTTTCAAATTTAAAGCAAGAAGTTGATTTTTTTGCGTCTACATCAAAATCACCATATCAAAGTCCTATTCAATTGCGTTCGTATCAAAATTTTATGATTAATCATACCGATCGAGCACTGCTTGTTTATGATCCTGAACATCCCGGAAAACCGCATTATGACTATGATTTAATTCAAAAATATCAAAAACAGAAAGATTATCCGCTTAATTTGATTGATTTTTACGATCTGCAGGATGCTGCACAAGAATATAGTGAAAATCATAATCCTGATTTTTATTAAATAATATAGTTTTTTTTATTATTAAACATTTCTTAGTTTTTTTAGTCTATGCTTTTTGTTAAAATAAAACACGAAGGAGTTAGTTTTAATATGGCAAGTATGAATGATGTTCAATTAACACCTAACGATATTTTGAAAAAACAATTTCGTTCAAAAATGAAGGGTTATGATCAAGATGAAGTTGATAGTTATCTTGATACTATAATCGGTGATTATCAAACTTTCGTGTCGATTATCGAAAATTTACAGAATCAAATCAGTGAATTAAAATCTGAACTGTCACAAGCTCAAGAAGATGCAAATAAGGTAAGTCAAGTAGACGATGATATGAAGACTTATCATCCTTCTAATAGTTCTTACAATTCAAGCAATCTTTATCACAATGAAAATGAAAATTCAGAAATCACTACTAATGTAGCCATGCTTCAAAGAATTTCTACATTAGAAAGAAAAGTTTACAATCTTGAACAGAGAATGAACGCTCAAGATAGAACTTACCAAGCTAATTAATATGGTATAATGTAAAAGCAAGTTTTGAGCAATCGCGGTTAACTATAGGTTAGCTGAGGAAAGTCCACGCACGCACGAGCTGCGATGCTCGTAGTTTTTGTACCCAGCCTAATAAGCTGCGGGATCTTTTATAAGATCACGGCGGAAAAAGCGCTAAATCTTTTAGACATGCGTTACTATCCTGAAAAGTGCCACAGTGACGAAGCAGTCGAGGAAACTTGGCTGGTGGAACGAGGTAAACCCTGCAAGCGGGCAACCCAAATTTGGTAGGGGCGTCTCCATCTATGGAATTGAACTAAAGATGGGATCATTTTTTAATGAAGATAGATGATTGCTGAAGGTAAAATTTGACCAAGTTTTACTGGAACAGAACGTGGCTTATAGAAACTTGTATGGTCGGTTGAGCTTCTTGCTCAACCTTTTTTTATAGAAAAAAAGAGAATTAAAAATGAAAAAATATACTTTATATGCAACGATGGGTGCTGGTTTTGAAAGTATTGTAGCCAAAGAATTGAATAAATTAGGCTATGAAACTAAAACCGAAAATGGACGTGTCTTTTTTGAAGGTAGTCAAGAAGATATTGTTAAAGCGAATCTTTGGTTAAGAAGCGCCGATCGTGTAAAAATTTTACTTAAAGAATTTAAAGCTACTGATTTCGATACACTTTACGAAGAAACTTATAATTATGACTGGGCAACTTTATTGCCTGTTGATGCTAAGTTTCCTGTAAAGGGCAGAAGTGTACGAAGTAAATTACATTCTGAACCTGATGTACAATCGATTGTTAAAAAGGCGATTGTGAATAAAATGACTGATCAATATCATCGGCGTGGCTTTTTACCTGAGAGCGGGAGTGAATATCCTTTAGATGTTCATATCAATAAAGATATTGTCCGGTTAAGTTTAGATACGACAGGAGCGAGTTTATTTAAACGGGGATATCGTGTTGAACATGGTGGCGCTCCCTTAAAAGAAAATTTTGCTGCGGGATTGATTGAATTGACTCCTTTTGATGGCAGTCATCCCTTTATTGATCCAATGACAGGATCAGGAACTATTGCAATTGAAGCAGCTTTAATTGCAAAGAATGTGGCTCCCGGTATTTGGCGTAAATTTGCTTTTGATAATTTTGATTGGTTTGATAAAAAAATCCATCCAGAGTTAGTTGAACAGGCAAAAGCCGCACAAAAAGCCGATCATGCCCCAATTTTGGCTAGTGATATTGATCAATCTATCTTAGAAATAGCCAAGGTAAATGCCCATAACGCTGGAGTGTTGCAAGATATTAAATTTAAGCAAGTAGCTGTCAAAGATTTTTCAACGGATCTTGAAAATGGGGTGATTATAGCTAATCCACCTTACGGTAAACGTTTGAAAGATAGACAAGCTGCCGAAAAGATCTATGAAGAAATGGGTCAAACTTTGCGACCATTGACAAGTTTTAGTCAATATTACTTAACTTCAGATCCACAATTTGAAAAATTCTTCGGCGCTACTGCAACAAAGAAACGTAAGTTTTACAATGGTAATTTAAGAACAGATTATTATCAATATTGGGCTAATGCAAGAAAACGTTAAATTAAGATGATTACTAAAAATGATGCAACAAAATTTTGGGTAATTTCTGATACTCACTTAATAGCTGATAGTTTACATGATAATGGGCAGGCTTTCTCACAAATGCAAAAAACAAGCCAAGGAAAAGATCTTTACTATCAAGAAGTGGCTTTAAGAGCATTTGTAAAAATGGCTTTAGAAAAAAAGCCAGATGCCATAATCGTAACAGGAGATGTGACTTTTAATGGTGAGCGCGTCTCAGCTCAACGCTTTGCAGAGATTTTCCGACCGTTAAAAGGTAAAACCAAATTACTTATCTTACCCGGAAATCATGATATTTTCGATGGTTGGGCACGTGAATTTCGCGGTAAAAAGCAATATTATGCCGGACAAATCTCTCCTTTATTTTGGAAAAATATTTTTTCTGAATCCTATAAAGACTCTTTTAGTGAAGATGATAGTTCTTTAGCCTATAGCCAGAAACTTAATTCCAACTTTTTGTTGATCATGCTTGATTCTAATATCTATGAAAGTGAAGAGTCAACTTCGGCTCCTGCAACTCACGGCCAAATAGGTAAAAAACAATTAAAATGGTTTGAAGAGCAATTAAAACAAGCCCAGCAGAATTCTCTTCATCCACTTGTATTCATGCACCACAATTTATACGCTCATAATCCTGCTGTAAATAAAAGTTATGTACTTGATAATGCAAATGAAGTGAGAAGATTATTTGCGCGATATGGGGTAAAGCTTGTTTTTTCAGGACACATTCATGCCCAAAATATCTTGGATCCGCAAGTTCCTACGCCAACTACTGAGATTGTCAGTTCATCTTTTTGCTCTACTGATCAAGGCTATGGAGAAGTATACATTAAGAAAAATCAATTGACCTATCATCGGCATAGTTTTGAGATGAATCCTTATTTAAGCGATGAAGAAACGCAAGATTGGACTTTAACTCATTTTCACGATTATTTAGAAAATATCCAACTTGGGAGTTTAGCAGCTAATTTAATGCAGAAGGATCTTAAAAAATATCATAATAGTTTAGATTTAATTAGGGACATGGGAAAGCTATTCAGTCAGATGAATTATAATTTTTTCACTGGAAAGAATCATATTTCTATTGCTCAACTTGATAAATTACATGAGTCTGAAACTTATAAGGTCTTAGTCAAAGAAAATCCTGAAGTTCAGCTTTATCTTGAAACATTGTACGATACTAGTGTGCACGATAATTGGAACCTAAAGCTAAAATTTTAAAGAAAAAAATATGCCTTTGATTGAAGGCATATTTTTTTAATCATCATTTAAAACTGGTGAGTGAATTTCTTCTTTTGGTAAAGGCTTTCCTTGCTCGTCAAAGTAAGAATCTAAATCTCTACCCCAGATCATAGAAATTGTATGCTGACCAACATGAACTCCTACCACAGGTCCAATAATACTTTGGTCGACATTAACATCTGGAAAGCTCTTTTTGTAATCATTAACCCATTCGTCTTCTCGTTCTTGATCATCAGCATGAAAAATAGTTAAGTGAACAGGATATGGTACGTCTTTTGTAAGGTTAGTGAAATCAGTTTTGATATGGTTATAGGCACGTTTATATTGTCGTTCTTTGGCAATTGCGGAAATCTGGCCTTTATTTTGAACGTCCATTGATAAAATTGGTTTAATTCTTAAAATAGAACCGACAAAGCTAGCCGCATTTGACAGTCTCCCTGTTCGTTTTAAGTGATTAAGATTATCAACCATGAAACGAACGTCGAGAGTATTTCTTAAATCTTCAAGATCATGCATAATTAAATCTAAACTGGCGTTTTGTTGAACCAATTTTGCGGCAAGTAAAGCAAGATCTGCTTGCCCAGCGCACGTAACTTTAGGATCAAAAGGATGGATATTAATCCGTTTTTCTTGTTTTGCAAGACTTGCTACTGTGTTATAAGAACTTGAAAGTCCACTTGAAATTGGAATAAAAATTATATCAGTATAGCCTTGATCTACAAATTTATCAATATGCTTTTGAATTTCACCAATTGCTGGCTGCGAAGTAGTAGGCAACTCTTTGGAAGAACTAAGCTTTTCATAAAATTCTTTAAAACCGATATCTACTAGATCATAGTAAGTTTTTTCTCCCCAAATTATTGGAATAGGGATAATGTCAATATTATATTTTTCACTTTGTGTTTTGCTAAGATAGGCAGCACTATCGGTAATTACACCTATTTTCATAGTAATTCCTCCACTTATATTATTGGCAATCTCTATTGTAAACTAAAAGTCATATATAAACAAAAAGCTCTTGTCCAATTTCTGGTATAATGGATAAGAAATCTATAAAAGGTGGGACCTAAATTCTAATGAAGCGACATTTTATCTTTCTAGGAATACCCGGAATAATTTATTATTCTTGGTTATTAGTACTTGTCTTTATTGGCGTGTGCTTTGCCTATGAAAGTAATAAATCTTTAAGCATACCTAGTTTGGTAT
>NZ_CANBCP010000058.1 GCF_947367085.1 uncultured Lactobacillus sp.
TATTGAAAAGATCAGCTAAGTCGATAATGTGATACATTTTATGATCATGACTTCTAAGTATAAAACGTCCACTACTAGTTCTAGCAACCAATTGTCCAATTTCTGTGTTACCATTACGATAGGTAATGAGAACAAATTCGCGATAAAAAAGTGCGTGTTCTAATATACGAATTATTTGAGCTGGAGCCTGGGCGTAGGTAGTTAAAGTATCTATGTCGTAATCAAAAAAGTGATGATAAGCAGTCTTGGCGTATAAATGAATTTTTGATTGGATGGTTTTGGCAAGATTCATAATGTTCTCCTTTATTCGAACTAGCGTTTGCAATATGTATTATACGAACACTTGTTTAAAAATGCAAGCTAAATTTTTTTACGATTAAATTTTGTACAAACTTGCAATAATATGCGATTTAATGCAAAATATTCATGATAAACAATTATCGTTAGGAGCAAAAATGGCAAAACAAGGTTTATTATTAGTCCTCTCTGGCCCATCTGGTGTCGGTAAAGGAACAGTTAAAAGTGCAATGGTAAAACAAAAGGCTTTTTCTTTCGAGTATTCAGTTTCAATGACTACTAGAAAGCCGCGTCCTGGTGAAGTAGATGGGAAAGATTACTATTTCGTTTCAGAAGAGCGTTTCCAAGAAGCTATTAAGAATAATGAACTTTTAGAATATAATGAATATGTAGGTCATCACTATGGAACACCTTTGGGTCCTGTTAAAAAAATGTTGAGTGAAGGCAAGGATGTTTTATTAGAAATAGACGTCAACGGGGCCAAGCAAGTTAGAAAATTAATGCCAGATGGGGTATTTATTTTCTTAACTCCACCAGATTTACATGAATTAAAGCATAGAATTGTAAATCGTGGCACTGATTCAGACCAAGTAATTGCCATGCGTATGAAGCAAGCTCGTAAAGAAATCTTGATGATGGAAGATTATGATTATGCAGTTGTAAATGATACTGTTGCTAATGCTGTTGATCATATTAAGTCGATTGTTGAAGCTGAGCATGTACGCGTTCTTAGGGTAATTGACGAATATAGAAATATGGTTAAGGAGGACTAAAAAATGAGAATTACATATCCATCAATTGATAAATTATTAGCTCGTGTTGATTCACGTTATTCACTTTCAGTTTTAGCTGCAAAAAGAGCACATGAATTACAAGCTGGAGGTCCAGGAGCTTTATTGAAATATAAGTCCTCAAAGGCTGTTGGTAGAGCATTAGAAGAAATTGCAGCAGGACGAGTTACAATTGATCCTGAACATCATGCAAGTCTTGACTAAATATATTTTTAACCCTTCATTGTTTGTAGCAATGAAGGGTTTTTGATAGGTGATTAAATGATTGCACAAGTAATTGTCGATGTGTCTGCTAAGCAGACAGATCGAATTTTTGAATATCATATTCCAGAAGCTTTAGACTCTGTAGAAGTTGGCAGTCGTGTAGTGGTGCCATTTGGCCCTAGAAAAATACAGGGCTTCGTGGTGGGACTTAGTGAAAAGAGCTCATTTAAGGGAAAGCTAAAAGATTTACTTTTAGTAATTGATGAAATGCCGCCTTTAACAAATGAGCTAGTCGATTTATCAGATAGTTTAGCTAATCAGATATTTGCTTATCGAATTACATTGCTTCAATCGATGCTACCAAGTGTGATGAGAGCAAACTATCGTAAAATTTTAACTCCACTTGATGAAAACACAAAAAAATTATCTCTTTTTCAAGGAGAACCGGTAGATTTGAACGAAATCACTGATCTTGATCAGGTGGTGTTGATTAAAAAGCTAATTAAAAATAATCAGGCTAAAATTGAATATCTGGTTGAAAACAAGGCTAAGAAAAAAGTTGAGAATCAGTATGAATTAAGTCAAGATTTGGATTTTTATCAAGAAACTATCAAAAATATACCAGCTAATGCTAAAAAGCAGCATATTTTATTAAAAGATATTATTGAAAATTCAGCTGATTATCCAAAAAAAAGTAAAGATCTGGTTGAAAATTTAGGTTTATCACCAGCTATCTTAAAGAACGCCCAAGAAAAAAAGTGGTTAAGAAAAAAGGCAGTTGAAACTTACCGTGATCCTTTAAAAGATTTCCAAGCAAATAAAGAGGCTAAGAATATTGTCTTAAATACTGATCAACAACATGCGTTAAATAAAATTTCTAGTTCAATTAAAAATCATGAAGATAAGACCTTTTTGCTAGAGGGAATTACTGGTTCGGGTAAAACGGAAGTCTATTTACATGCGATTCAACAGGCCTTGAATATAGGACGAAATGCCCTGATGTTAGTGCCTGAAATTTCTTTAACTCCACAAATGGTTCGCCAAGTTAAACAGCGTTTTGGCTCATCTGTCGCAGTGCTTCATAGTGCATTATCTGAAGGAGAACGTTATGATGAGTGGCGCAGAATTAGACGTGGTCAAGCACAAGTGGTGGTAGGAGCGCGTAGTGCGATTTTTGCTCCGTTAGATAATATTGGTTTAATTATTATTGACGAAGAACATGAATCTTCTTATAAACAAGAAGATACTCCGCGCTATCATGCGCGTGATGTTGCCATTTGGCGAAGTAAGTATCATCACTGCCCTTTGGTATTAGGGAGTGCTACGCCATCTTTAGCTAGTCGCGCGCGGGCTCAAAAAGGAATTTATGAACTTTTATTTTTGAAGCATCGAGCAAATAAAAAGGCGCTGCCAGAAGTTGAAATTGTTGATCTTAAAAAAGTTCAATTCGCGGGAGGGCAGTTTGATTTATCACTTAATCTAGTTGACCGCATCAAAGAAAAATTATCAAAAAATGAACAGGTGATATTGCTGCTAAATAGACGTGGCTTTGCAGCCTTTATGTTATGTCGGTCCTGCGGGTACGTGATCAAGTGTCCAAATTGTGATATTTCTCTTACTTATCATAAGGACACACATAATATGCAGTGTCATTATTGCGGTCACAAAGAAGCAATCCCTCAGCGATGTCCTAATTGCCAAAGCAAAGAAATCCGTTTTTTAGGTACTGGTACGCAAAAGATCCAAGAAGAATTAAATGAATTAATTCCTGACGCTAAAATTTTAAGGATGGATGTTGATACTACTCGCAGAAAAGGAAGCTATAAACGGATTTTAGATAGTTTTGGCGCTCATCAAGCCGATATTTTGTTGGGAACACAGATGATTGCCAAAGGGCTCGATTTTCCAAATGTGACGCTAGTAGGTGTGATTAATGCTGATACTGGTTTGCAAATGCCAGATTATAATGCTGCTGAAAAAACTTTTGATCTGCTTACTCAAGTTTCGGGTCGAGCAGGCCGAGCTCAAAAAACAGGTCAAGTAATGATTCAAACTTATAATCCCGATCATTACGCAATTAAACTTGCACAAAGTCAAAATTATGAAGCATTTTATCGAAAAGAAATGCAAGTACGTCATGAAGGTAATTATCCACCGTTCTTTTTTACTACATTAATTTCAATTGCAAGTAAAAATGAGCAAGCCGCTGCCAAATTTGCTTTTACTATAAAAAGACAATTAATGGCACATTTGCATGCACCAACCATAATTTTGGGTCCTACACCAAGTAGTATTGCTAAAATCAAAAATCAATATTTTTATCAAATACTGGTAAAATATAAACATGAACCGAATTTGAATCCTTTACTTCACAAGTTACAAGATCAAGCTCAAGAAGTTCGAAGAAGTGGATTAAATGTATATATTGATAATGAACCTGAAAGAATTATTTAGAAAGAAGTTGAAATAATGACATCAGTAATATTTTTAGGTACTCCTAATTTTGGAAGCGTTGTTTTAGAAGGCTTAGTAAAAAAAGGTTATGATGTGAAAGCCGTTGTAACTCAACCTGATAAAAAAGTTGGTCGTAAGCAGGTTTTGCATGCTTCACAAGTTAAGCAAATGGCTCAAAAATATGATCTACCAGTTTATCAACCAGCTAAATTGTCTGGTTCTAATGAACTAGAAGAATTGATGAAAATTGAACCTGACTTTATCATTACTGCGGCATATGGACAATTTTTACCAAGTAAATTTTTAAAAACTGCCAAAATTGCCCCAGTGAATGTTCATGGCTCGTTACTGCCAAAATATCGTGGTGGCGCACCAATTCAGTATTCCTTATTAAATGGTGATAAAGAAACTGGTATTACGATCATGGAAATGGTTAAAAAGATGGATGCGGGTGATATTTTTGCTCAAAAGGCATTGAAGATTGAACCAGAAGATAATAGCGGCATTTTGTTTGATAAGTTAAGTATTATGGGACGTGATTTGTTGTTAAAAACGCTTCCTAAGTTTTTAGATAATACAATTACCCGCACTGCTCAAGATCCAGATAAAGTGGTATTTTCACCCAATATTTCTAAACAACAAGAACAAATTACTCTTGAAATGACTGCAAGCCAGGCTAACAATTTGATCCGTGCTCTTAATCCTGATCCAGGAGCTTACCTGCTTTTAGATGGCAAACGCTTTAAGGTTTGGAAAGCACAAGTAGCTGATGAAAGAACCGATTTAGCAGCTGGCAGTTTAGTATCAAATAAAAAGCGTTTTGCCCTAAGTTTTGCAAACGGTACTGTTTTAGAGCTATTAGAAGTTCAGCCGATGGGTAAAAAGAAGATGGATATTAAGTCATACATCAACGGTCAAGGTAGTCATTTTAAAATAGGAGAAAAAATAGTCGATGACTAATGCACGTAGTATTGCTTTAGAAACTTTGATTAAAGTTTTAAACAATAATTCTTATTCAAATATAGCTTTGAATAATGCTTTACAAAAAAGTGATTTGAATACAGCAGATAAAGCACTTGTAACTAAAATAGTGTATGGCACAATTCAATATAAACTTTATCTTGAATATCAACTAAAGCCATTGATTAAGACTAAGCTTAAAGACAAATTTATCAAGCCTTTATTATTGATGTCTGCTTATCAATATTTTTTCTTAGAAAAGGTGCCAACAAATGCGATTTTTGATGAAGCTAATAAATTGGCTAAGCAATTTAGTAAGAAAAATTCCGGCAGCTTTCGTTTGGTAAATGGAATCTTGCGTGCAATGGATCGACGCGGCGAAATTTTGCCAAGTGCTAAAGATAAGGTTAAATATTTGAGTATCAAGTACTCCTACCCAAAATGGTTGGTAAAATATCTTATTAATTTATTTGGTGAAAAGACTGGTCAAGAAATTTTATCTTCAGGTAATCAAGCTTTGCCAGTAAGTATTCGTATTACCGCTAATAGCAATCTTAGAGAAGTTGAAGACGATTTGACCAAAGATAAGTTTGAATACCATTTAACACCTTTGACAAATCACAATTTATTTGTTAATCCTGGTCAAGTAACCAACACTCAGCTTTTTAAAGAAGGCAAAATTACCATCCAAGATAGTGCAGCTAGTCTAGCTGTAGATGCTTTTGATTTTAAAGGCGATGAACAAGTCTTAGATGCTTGTGCCGCTCCTGGTGGAAAAACCGTTCAAATTGCGGAACACTTAACTAGCGGAGAAGTTACAGCACTTGATATTCACGAAAATAAATTGAATTTGATTCAAAATGCTGCTAAAAGGCTCAAAGTAAGTGAAAAAGTTAAAACTAAAACTTGCGATGCAAGAAAGGCTGGGGAGTATTCTTCTCAAAGGCAATTTGCTAAAATATTGGTAGATGCGCCATGTTCTGGCTTGGGGTTAATCCGCAGGAAACCAGAGATTCGCTATGATAAGTCGATGGCTGACATTGAAAAATTGAGTAAGATTCAATTAGACATTCTCAATTCGGTTGCTTGTTTGCTGCAAGAAGATGGTGAATTAGTATATTCAACTTGTACAATTACTAAACAAGAAGATGAAGATGTAGTTGAAAAGTTCTTACAATTACATCCAGATTTTGAACTTGCACCTATTCAAGTTGGAAATTTAAAGCAAGAAAAAATGGTAAAAATACTTCCAAACCAGTATGATAGTGATGGATTTTTTATTGCTAAATTTATAAAACGAGGTTAATTAATTTTGATTAAGACAGCTTTTGCTTCTAGTATTGGAAGAGTTAGAGAAACAAATCAAGACTTTGTAAAAGTTTTTAAAAATCAAAACGATATTATTATGGGCATTGTATGTGACGGCATGGGTGGCCACCAAGGTGGCGATGTTGCCTCTACAATGGCTGTAAGTCATTTGGGACATAATTTTGAACATACTGACTTTACTGATCCTCAAATGGCTCAAAAATGGTTAACTGTTCAATTGCGATTAGAAAATGAAACCATTTTAAATACTGCAGATAAATTTGCGGACTTAAATGGAATGGGGACGACGATTGTTTTGGCAATTGCTTTTGCTGAAAAAGTTTTAATCGCTCACTTAGGTGATTCACGCGCTTACTTATATGGTAGCGATGATTTTAAACAAATTACACAAGATCATTCTTTAGTTAATGAATTAGTCAAGATGGGGCAAATTACCAAACAACAAGCTCGCAATCATCCACAAAAAAATATCATTACTGAAACTTTAGGTGTCTCAAGTACAGTTAATCCTGAATTTGATACTTTAGAAGTACATGCAGGTGATATTTATTTACTGTGCACTGATGGATTGACTAATTCACTAACTGATCCTCAAATTCAGCAAATTTTAGCGACAAAGAATCTAACCTTAAAAGAAAGATGTAATAAGTTAATTAACGAAGCTAACCGATTAGGCGGGGGAGATAATATTACTGTTTGTTTGATTGCCTATACACAAAAGGAGGATGACAAATAGTGTTTGATAAGGACTACCTTTTGGGCGGTCGTTATAAGATCATTTCGCTACTAGGTGAAGGTGGGATGGCCAATGTCTATTTGGCCGAAGATATAATTTTGAAGAGAAAAGTCGCAGTTAAAGTCTTACGCTTAGACCTTCAAAAAGATCCACAAACTATCCAACGTTTTCAACGTGAAGCTTTATCTATTAGTGAATTGAGCCATCCTCATATAGTGTCAATTTTTGATGTTGGCAGTGATCATAATCGTCATTATTTGGTTATGGAATACGTGGATGGACCAGACCTAGAAGAATATATTCAAAAAAATAATCCAATTCCAGTTAAAACTGTAATCAACATAATGGATCAGATTCTAGATGCAATGGCACTGGCTCACAAGCACAATGTTATTCACCGAGATCTGAAACCTCAAAATATCTTACTTGATAAAAAAGGCAACGTTAAAATCGTAGATTTTGGAATTGCAGTTGCACTCAATCAAAGTACGATGACGCAGACTAATACTGCGATGGGGTCAGTGCATTATATGTCGCCTGAGCAAGCTCGCGGTAGTTTAGCTACTAAGCAATCTGATATTTATTCACTAGGAATTATTCTTTATGAATTATTGATGGGGCAAGTGCCTTTTGGCGGGGAAAATGCGATTGCAGTTGCACTTAAGCATTTCCAAGAAAAAATTCCATCTTTACGTAAGCAAAATCCGGCTATTCCACAAGCCTTAGAAAATGTTGTCTTTAAAGCAACTGCTAAAGATCCACGTGATCGTTATAAGTCTGTTTTAGAGATGAAGAAGGATTTAGATTCTTCTTGTGATTCCGATCGTAAAAATGAGCCTGTCTTTAAACCAGAGCATAATTTAGATCAAGATGCGACAATAGTCTTGCCCAACATGAATGGCTCGGTAACAAATACCCAAGAAGTTGAGCAGGCAAAACAGCCTAGTAAAAAGAAAACTCTTTGGGATAACATTAAAAGCCATAAATGGTGGTGGATTGGAGCTGGGATTGCCTTTGTAGGCATCGTTTTAATTTTGGCTTTTGCCTTAGGGAGAAAAGATGACGTCAGCGTACCAAATGTTGCTAATTTAACTGAAAATCAGGCTAAAGACTCTATTTTGGCCTCTGGTTTAAAAATTGGAAAAGTTACCCGCAAGAATTCTTCAACGGTAAAAAAAGGTTATCTTATCTCAAGTTCTCCAACTGCTGGTTCAACTGTCAAAAATGGTGATAAGATTGATTTGATTATCTCTAAAGGCCCAAAGCTAGTAACAGTACCGGATGTAAGTGGCTACCGTTATTCAACTGCTAGAAATAAGTTGGAAAAATTAGGTTTCAGAGTAGATAAGACTGATGCCTATTCAACTGATATTCCTAAAAATGATGTCATCACCCAAGATGTCGATCCTGGTCAAAGAATTAACCCAGATAATACGACGATTACCTTAACTGTTTCTCGTGGTCCAAGAAATAATAAGCCACGTCAAATAAAATTAAGAGATTTAACTGGTTATTCGATTAAGGGAGCTCAAGATTATGCTCGTGATAATGGATTGAACTTGAGAATCACCGAACAAGAATCTGACACAGCTCAAAAAGGAACTGTTATGAAGCAAGATCCTGCACCCGGAGCAATGGTTGATCGCGGATCAACTTTACATTTAATTGTTTCAAAGGGCAAAGATTCCGATGATGACAAGTCAAATTCCAGTTCATCATCTGAAAATAATACTGTAACTAAGAGCTTCACAATTCCATATCAAGCAAGTGGTAATGATGACAACCATCAAGGTAACCATATTCAGATTTATATTGCTGATAGTAAACACTCAATTGGCAATGTTTATCGTGACCAATACATTACCAGCAACCAAACTTATACTATTCCATTTGATTTGAGTAATGGTAATGGACACATTAAGATTGTCAGAGATGGCAATACGATTTTAGATGAGGACATTAATAAATAATGCTTGAAAAAGTAGAAGGAACAATTATCAGTGTAATTTCAGGTTATTATGATGTGAAGACTAGTAAAGGCGTCATTCGCTCTAGAGCGCGTGGCGTTTTTCGTAACCGTAAACAAAAACCATTAGTCGGCGATCGCGCAATTGTGCAGTTAGATCAGCAGGGGATGAATTATCTTGTAGAGATTTTACCGCGTAAAAACGAGATCGGACGTCCAGCAGTGGCAAATGTTGCTCAAGTCTTATTAGTGATTTCAGCCGTTGAACCTGATTTTTCTTTAGAATTATTGGACCGTTATTTGACGTTTTTTGCTTGGAAAAATGTTGGAGTAACTATTTATCTTTCTAAAAGTGATCTCGCTAGACCTGATAAATTAAAGCAAATCAAAGAAAAATTAGCTTATTACGAAAAAATTGGATATCCAGTCTTTTTAGATAGTCACACCTTAGAAAACAGGCTTCCAGACTTAATTGAAAATGATGCAATTTGGACCTTAGCTGGTCAATCGGGTGCTGGCAAATCTACATTACTTAACAAGCTAGAAAAAGATGCTAACCAGGCAACTGGTAAGATCTCGCAAGCTTTAAATCGAGGAAAACACACCACTAGACAGGTTCAATTATTTGTTTATGGCAAAGGTTTTATCGCTGATACGCCAGGTTTTAGTGCTGTTGACTTATATAAAATTAAGGTTGATGATCTAGGACAATATTTTTACGAATTTAAGAAAAATAGTATCAATTGTAAGTTTAGACGCTGTCAACATATTAAAGAACCTGGCTGTGAAATCAAGAAAATGGTAGAAGAGGGAACGATTTTGCCGAGTCGTTATGAAGATTATTTAAAGATTAGGCAAGAAATTCTAGATAATAAAATGCCTGAATATATGAAGTAAAGAGGGATAAGAATGATTGCACCTTCCATTTTGAATGCAAATAATATGAAATTAGGACAAGATATCGATGAAGCAATTGAAAGTGGAATTGAACGATTTCATATTGATATTATGGATGGCCATTTTGTACCAAATTTGTCTTATGGACCTGAGTTGATTAAGGATTTTAAATTAGCTAATCCTCTAACTGAAGCTGAAGTTCACTTAATGAGCGATAATTTGGAGACTACATTGCCTTTATTTGTAGATGCGGGTTGCGATATTTTAGAGTTTCATATTGAAGCTACTGATAGAGTGGATTATTGGCTAGATTATTTACATAAACATAAAGTTAGAGCCGGCATCGCAATAAATCCGGATACTCCCCTTGAAAAGATAAAGCCATATCTTAATGAAATCAATCAGTTGTTGATAATGACTGTTAAGCCAGGCTTTGGCGGCCAAGAGTTTCATGAAGATTCACCTGAGCGCATTAAACAGGCAAAAAAATTGATCATGCAAGCTAATAAAAATATCCCAATTGAAGTTGATGGTGGAATAGATAACCGGACTGCTCAGCTAGCAAAAAAAGCTGGGGCGGAAATTTTTGTATCTGGCTCATATATCTTTAAACAAGGTGTAATTCCCGATCAAATAAATACTTTAAATGAGGCGCTAAAATGAAAGCTGCAGTGCTACTTGGTGGACCAAAAGATTTTTGGCCAGAAGATTTAAAAAATAGATTATTAAAAGCAAAGCAAAAAGGAGCCATGATTGCGGCAAGTGACCGTGGCTCCTTATATTTGCACGAATTGGGACTAAAATGCGATTTAGCAGTCGGTGATTTTGATTCTTTAAAAAAAGACGAACTAGCTATTGTTGAAAGCAAAGTGAGTGATATTAGGTATTCTCATCCGATTAAAGACTTTACTGATTCTGAGCAACTATTTTGGACATTATTTAACGACTATCAAATAAAATATTTGGAAGTTTATGGTGCAACTGGTGGAAGGTTAGATCATTTTTTTGTTAATTTATTTACGTTTTTACATGAACCGCTCAGCAAGTTTAAAGATCAAGTAAGAATAATTGATGCTCAAAATGAAATTTTATTTTTGAGCCCAGGAAAAAACATCTTGCAGTTTAAGGATAACTATCAATATTTTGGAGTAGGGGCAAGCGGCGCGATTTATAATCTTTCAATAAAAAATGCCCGCTATGATCTCAATAATTATTCTAGTAACAATCCCATCATGTTTTCTTCAAATGAATTTGTAGAAGATACTGCTGTTGAAATTAGTTT
>NZ_CANBCP010000059.1 GCF_947367085.1 uncultured Lactobacillus sp.
CATCAGATAAAGGTTGGCCAGCTTGTTGAGCAGCCATAACCTTCTTTTGTAAAGCATCCATTTCACCGTAAAGCTTCATGCTTTCTGGATTGTTTTTTAATGATTCCAATGATTTCTTTAAAGCCTCAAATTGAGGAGTTTTTTCTAAGTCTTGTGCTACTTGATTAGCACTATCGTAAATATTTACCATAATAGTCTCCTTTAAATGTTAATGGCCAAAAATGCCCTTGATATTATTATACCATTCGTTGACTTTTTTCCCGGCATCATTTAGTCCTTTTTGAACTTGATTACCAATATTTCCGAACCAATCTGAATCTGATCCAGTATTTTTAGCAATTACTTGCGGACTCTTCACTTTAAACTGAGTTTGTGGACTATAAGGCAAGATATTTTCCATTTCAGACTTATACAGACGAGTAACCCCTGTTTCAGAAATTCCCTGCATATAGTGTTGCTGATCCGTTCTATCAAAGCCTACCCAAGTGGAAACCACAATATCCGGTGTATAACCAACTATCCATTGGTCTTTGGTTCCAAATCCATATGAATTAGGAACTTCAGTTGATCCGGTTTTACCAGCCACCTGAAAACCATCAGGCTGAGCACTTGCACCTGTACCGTTTGTAAAGACGCCTAAAAGCATAGAAGTCATTTCTTTAGCCGTATTATTAGAAATAATTCGATGAGAACCCGGATTATTATTTTGAGCTAAAACTTTTCCACTAGCGTCAGTAATCTTAGTAATGAAATAGGCTTGATTAGGTAAATTACCTTCATTAGCAAATGCGCTGTATGCTCTTGCCATTTGCAATGGAGAAACCCCACTTGATAATCCCCCCAAAGCTAAAGCTAGATTTCGATCATTTTTATTGACGTGAATACCAAAATTTTCAACGGATTGAACGCCTTTATTGACACCAATCTTATCTAAAAGCCAAACGGCTGGTACGTTCTTACTTTCTGCTAACGCTTTATACATTGGAATCTCATTTGAATATTGGTTATCAACGTTATGAGGTTCATAATCATTTTTTCCAAACTTTTGTAGTTTATTAGATAATTCTGAATCATAATGATAGCCATTTTGAAGAGCAGGCGAATAAACCGCCAGTGGCTTCATTGTGGAACCTGGCTGACGTTTCATTTGAGTTGCACGATTATAGCCGCGAAAGACATGCTGACCACGCCCTCCTACAACCGCTCTGACTGCGCCAGTTTTTGGATCCATGGCTACACTAGCGCCTTGGGCTTTGGTGCCATCGCTAGGACTTGGCGGAAAATTGTAGCCATTGTTAAAACTATCTTGCATTGCAGATTGATAGCTCGGATCAAGTGTTGTATAAATCTTTAATCCCTTATTCATTACATCTTCTTCACTTAACCCATAGCGATTAATCGCTTCATCAACAACTGCGTCAAAAAAGTAAGGGTAACGATAGCCGTCATCTTGGATAAAAGTATCTCGCAATACTAGTGACTCTGATTGAGCTTGTTTTTCCTGAGCTTCAGTAATTTTATTATTACTTCTCATTAATCCCAAAACAACATTTCGACGTTTGAGCGCATTTTGCATATGATCAATTGGATTAAATCCACTTGGATTCTTTAGCATCCCCGCAATTGTTGCTGCTTCAGATAGGTTGACGTCACTGGCATCTTTTCCAAAATACTTTTTAGAAGCATCTTGCACTCCCCACACACCATTTCCAAAATAGGCATTATTGAGATACATGGTCAAAATATCCTTTTTCGAATAAGTATGGTTGATCTCAATGGCAAAAAACAACTCCTCAATCTTACGTGAAAAAGTTTGCTGCTGAGTTAGGAGAGCATTTTTAGCTAATTGCTGAGTTAAAGTTGAACCACCACCAACAATTCCTCGATGCACAATACCTAAAATAGCTGCACGTGCCATTCCTTTGATACTGAAGCCTGGATTTTTATAAAAAGTTCTATCTTCTGTCGAAATAACAGCATTTTGAATATTGGGAGAAATCTTATCTAATTCAACAAAAGTACCCTTTTGTGAGTACAAAGATCCTGCTTTTTGATTTTTATCATCAAAAATTGTAGTAGTTGTTGACAAAGATGCTTTTAAATTAGAGATGTTGGATGTTTTAACTTTAACTGTATAATAAGTACAGACACTTAAAAAACAGATTAAGACAATCAAAATCAACCATCGCCAAATTTGAAAACGATGATTGAAATTCTTGATTCCCAGATGTACTTTATGCCAAAATTCATTTTTTTGAGAATGCATGAAGGCAATCTTCCTTTTCCTTAACTAAACTTACTTAATATGAAAATTTTAGCATATATTTCACTATAAAAATGTGCTTAGAAATTAAGATTTCAATAAACCATAACTATGAATATGAATAAAAATTATACATTCAATTTAACGTATCCAGATAAAGATCCAATCACCGTAGACCAGTTAATGCGGCAATTTTTAATTCCACGCAAGTGGCGGCATTATTTAAGAACTGAAAAAAACATTTTAGTTAATGGCAAGTATCTACCTTTAAATTTTCAAATAAAAAAAGGCGACCGAATCAAAATCACTTTAGATCAAGTCGCTAGCAATCAGTCTTATCAAGCCAGTGGTCATCTGCCAACAGTTATCTATGAAGATGAAAATATCATCATAATCAATAAACCAGGTGGACAAAAAACTCATCCTAATTTGTTTGAAAGAGATACTGCTTTGAATGATGTAGCAACATATTTAGGCTATTCACCTTTTATTGTTCATCGACTTGATATGCTTACAAATGGTCTTTTATTAATGGCCAAAAATCCAGCTGTCGTTCCCTTATTAAATAGACAATTAACTACCAAAACCTTTCACAGGGACTATTATGCCAAAGTATCGCGTAATTGTAATATCCCAAATCACGACACTATCAATCTCCCAATTGGTCAAGATCCAACTGATCAAAGAAAAAGAATGGTTTGTAAAAATGGCTTGCGTGCTATTACCCACTATCAAGTTATTGAAAAAAATAAGGATCATCAGTTACTTAAAATCACTCTTGAAACAGGGCGAACACACCAAATTCGCGTTCACTTAGCTGCCATTGGCGCTCCAATCATTGGTGATCCTCTTTATAATCCTAACTTCAAAGAAAACCAAAAATTAGGACTAACAGCTTTTCACATATCTTTTATTAAACCTTTTAGCTTTGAGAGAAAAGATGTTTTTCTAACTCAAAATTCTAAAACTTCAAAAATAAAAAGCGGGCTCAATTAAGAGTCCGCCTTTTAAATTAAATAATCTTATTCTTCGTTTAATGAAGCTTCATCAAACTTAACTGAAGATTCCTTTGAGTCAATTGGTGCAGTACCCATCCATGAAATCATTTCTTTCATAGAATCAGTAATTGCGTCAGTACCAGCTCTCAAAAGCTTACGAGGGTCATAACCTTTGTTGCCCTTGTCTAAGTCCATCTTGTCTTCGATGTACTTACGAGTTGCAGCTTGGAATGCCAATTGGAATTCAGTGTTGATGTTAATCTTAGCAATACCTAATTGAATTGCCTTTTCGATTTGATCTTGAGGAATTCCTGAACCACCGTGAAGAACAAGTGGTTCACCTGGTACAGCATCAGCAATTTCCTTCAAACGATCGAAGTTCAAGCCCTTCCAGCCTTCTGGGTAAACACCGTGGATGTTACCAATACCACAAGCAAGCTTGTCAACACCAGCAGCAACGAAAGTCTTAGCATCTTCAACAGAAGCTAATTCACCGCCATCAGCACCTTGGTTTTCACCAATCTTACCGATTTCAGCTTCAACAGAGATACCTCTTTCGTGAGCTAACTTAACGATTTCCTTAGTCTTTGCCAAGTTTTCTTCAGTTGGTAAGTTGTGTCCATCAAACATAACTGAGGAGTATCCAAGTGCAATACATTCCTTAGCTGATTCATAGTCACCGTGGTCTAAGTTCAAGATAACTGGAACATCGATGTCCATGTTGTCCATTTCGTTAAGAACTAAGTCCTTAACAGTCTTGTAACCACCCATGTACTTAGCAGCACCAGTAGAAACTTGAATCAATAAAGGAGTTCTAGTTTCCTTAGCACCTCTTAAAAGTGCACGAGTCCATTCAAGGTTGTTAGTGTTGTAAGCACCAACAGCGTAGTGATTTTCACGAGCAGCTTTGAAAATGTCATTACCATTTACTAAATAAGCCATTAAAAAATACCTCCTAAATTTTTAACACATCATTATTGTAACCCAATAGTGCAAAAGTTAACATACTTATACCTAAATAAAAGCGCTTTCTTTTTATTATTTTTATAAATTACATTTCTTCAGGAGCATTTACACCTAATAAACGTAAAGCTTCTGTTAGTACAATAGATGTTGCTTCAACTAATGCTAATCTACTTGCTAATTGATCATCTTCATCCAAAATTCTCACATTTGCATAGTATTTGTTGAATTTCTTAGCAAGATTGAGGGCATACTTTGCAATAATTGATGGTTCAAACTTGTCACTAGCACGAGCAATAATTCTTGGAAAATCAGCTAAATCTTTTGCAACCGCAAAAGCCCATTCATCATCCAAATTAAAGTCATTTTGTGCGGGTTTTTGATTTCTTGAAGCAGCCTTACGTAAAACACTTTGTGCACGCGCATTAGTATATTGGACATATGGACCAGTATCGCCTTCAAAGCGCACAACTTCTTCTAGATCAAAATCAAAATTATCTAAACGATCATTCTTTAAATCATGAAATACTACCGCACCTACACCAACATCATGAGCCACTTGATCTTGGTTAGCTAAATTAGGATTTTTTTCTTGAATCTGCTTTTTGGCTAGGTTTACGGCATCTTTCAATACCTGATCTAAGAAAACAACGTTACCTTTTCTCGTTGATAATTTTTTACCACCCTGAGTAATTAAACCAAATGGAATATGGTGAATTTCATCAGACCAATCATAGCCCATCTTCTTTAACACTGTTTTTAATTCAACAAAGTGTTGTGATTGCTCATTACCTACAACATAGAGCATCTTAACGAAGTTATATTCTTTCATTCTCCATTCAGCAGCCGCTAAATCACGAGTTAAATAAATTGAAGTTCCGTCAGACTTGACAATGATAGCGGGATTTTCATCTTCCCCCATATCAACAACTTGGGCACCACGTGATTCATGAAGCAGCCCTTTATCTTTTAATTCATCTATAACTGGTTGCATCTTATCATTAAAGAAAGCTTCACCGTTATAAGAATCAAATGTTATACCTAATTCTTTATAGATGCGCTTAAAGTCAGTTAAAGAAACTTCACGGAACCATTTCCACAATTTAACTGCTTCGGGATCACCATCTTCAAGCTTTTTAAACCATTCACGGCCTTCTTGTTCCAGCTCAGGATTATTTTCAGCTTCTTTGTGGAATTTAACATAGTAGTGGAAAAGATTCATAATTGGATCTTTTTTGACATCTTCTTCATTGCCCCAGTGCTTGTAAGCTGCAATTAATTTACCAAATTGGGTACCATAGTCACCAAGATAGTTAATTTTAATTGGGGTATAACCGACTTTTTCCATATTTTTAGCAATTGAATTACCAATTACCGTAGAACGCAAATGTCCCATTGACATTGGTTTTGCAATGTTAGGAGATGACATATCAATTGGCACATTACCTTCACCTAACTTTTGATCACCGTAATGTTCTTTTTCAGATAAAACATCAGCTAAAGTTGCAGAAATCATTTTTTCATGATCAATTGCAAAGTTAACATATGGGCCTACTGCCTTAATGCTTGAGAAATTATCACTGCTAATATTTTCAGCAATTTCAGTTGCAATTTGTGCAGGATTTTTATGTAATTGCTTAGCTAGAATAAATGCTGGAAAAGCATAATCACCCATTTTTTCATTTTTAGGACGTTCAATTAAAGCACTAATTTTTTCTTTAGATAAATCAATTTGACTAGCAATTAAGTCCACTACTTCATTTTTAAAATCCATTTTTTCTCCTTTTCACAAAAAAAGTCTCTTTCTACCTGATGATAGAAAGAGACGAGTAAATTACCCGCGGTACCACTCTAGTTGATACTAAGTATCCGCTTATTAATTTCAATTAAACTTATTTAGACTAAACACGCCTTCATAAAGACTTCTATCTATCTTCCACCAACATAGACTCGCTAAAAAAAACATCTTTATTACTACTTTTAATCCTTTCGTCACTAGATTATAACAGCTTAAAGCTTATCCGCCAACAGTAAAATCAATATTTTTTAATAACTACTTTGGTTCCATAGGGAATATTATCCATTAACCATCTTGAATCAGGAATGCTTAAACGAACACAACCATGAGAAGCCGCAGTTTTTCCTAACTTATCTGCTTCTTTAACGTTGATTGACTTATTCTTTAAAGTTGGGACTGAATGAAATAGATAAACGCCGTGCTGATGCCAGCTAACGTAGTTCATTGCCCCTTCTCCCAAATCTTTATTAAAAAATTGATGGCCTCTTTCTTCTTGAATATGATAAGTGCCAACTGGTGTATCGGATTTTCCTTTACTATTAAACCTTCCTGCCGTTGAAAGCATAGTATAGATTGGCTTATTTCCGCTCATAATATAGGTGCGATTGCCCTTGAGAGATACTCTTATCCACAAATCCTTAACTTGAGATAAATTCGGCTGGGCTTTTTTTTCGCTTTTCTTTTTCCACGTTCCTTCTTTTTCCAAATCTTTTGGATCTTTATAAAGTAAAAATTTCTTTTCAGGCTTCTTGACTTTTTTTATCTTGGAAGATTTTGGTGAATCAAAGATATCCAAAGAACGCGAATTATATTGAAAGACGATTAACCCACATAAAAATGTTAATGCCACAATTATTATTCCCATTATTTTGACATTTTTATGCATTGAGTCATCCTCTTTCTGAGATAGTTTTTTTAATTTTATCGCATAAATATGAAAAAAATAAGGTTTTCACCCTATTTTTCTTTGATATATGAACTATCAATCCATTGGTTGCCACCTAAGTTATACCATTTATGTCCGTTTTTATCAGTAGCCAGCTTAAAAGCTCTCCAATTGGTATTTTTAGCTAAGTATTTACCGGTGATATGTTTAGTCGTATCAAAATTGCTCCAGACTGCAACTTTTCCGCGACCATTATAATTAATCGAAACTATTTTATTAATAGCGCTAACTTGCCCAGTAGATGAAACAGTGTCAGATTTTACAGCTGGTTTAGAGGCTTGAGATAAAGTAATGTATTGTCCATCGATCCATTGATTGCCACCGAGGTTATACCAGTTACGTCCATTATAATTTGCTATTTTAAATACTCTCCAATTAGTATTTTTCGGCAAATATTTTATTACTTTCTTTCCTTCACCAAAGTCGCTCCAGACTGCAACCTTGCCACGTCCGTTGTAAGTTATCTTCGCAATATCGTTAATATTTTTGACATTATCTGAAATAGCTGGCTTGGCTGGTTTGTTAGTTGAAGTTACTTGGGATAACTCATCATATCTTTGCTTGATTAGATCAAAGAATTGATTCATTGAATAATTATTAACTGCAAAATATCCATCTGGATCTGTGTGATCTGTATCACCTAAATAACGAGATACATCGTGATGAGACCAAATGGTACCTGCTTGATCAGCGGTAGCCAAACTTGGTTTCAAATTATATTTGTGCAGCAAACTAGCTACATAAGTTGCATCATTTTGTATACTTTGAGCAAAATCATGAGCATTATTTTCCTCACACAATTCTACTTGAATAAAGCGCTGGTTTGCATAATACCCAGCTCCCCACACAGTCTTATCAGTTGGAGCAATTTGAACTACCTGATTGTGGTCAACAAAAGCATGGACATAGGTTTGACGTTTTTGCCATTCACTATTATAAATATCTGCCCATTGTTGTGCAGAAATATTTGGCTTAGCTGTTTCGTGAATTACGATTCCCTCAGGCTTACCATTACGATAATCGCCTCCCTGAGTAAAAGTACTATTAGCAGTTTCATCTTTTACTCCTGAATAAGGCAAATTATTGTTATTAATGTAATTATTAACAGAACTTTGTTCAACTTGCGTAGATTGAATATTTTGATTTTCTGCAGCTTGAACTTTATTTTGCTTAGCACTAACTAAAAATAAGCTAGTAAGAACGACAGTTGATAATATGGTGATTTTTTTCATTACACTTTTCCCCTCTATGCATTACAGCTAATAGTATAAGTCATCCAAAGTTGTAGAAACATTAAATTTTAATATCAATTAAAAAGGCTTTCTATAAAATTAGCTGATTTTATATCTTTATTGATAGTTGCTGGTAAGGTTAAACAATTATTGTCATTAACGGCAGGGATATTAGGATCGACAATATCTCCAACATTAGTATTTTTCTTTACTGGAGCTTGAATAAAAGTTTTATCAAATTGACCTTGTAACTTTTGGCTGCTTGTTAACCACACGCCTGTATCCTTTTGTAAAACGGGTACTATATCCTTACTTTTTCCTGCTTTAACTCTTACATCCCTTACACCATCGATTTTTTGTCCTTTTTTGAAAATGTACAGTTGGTAATTATCAAAAATATAAGTTAATAACTTTTTAGTTTGGACAAATCTTGAAGGATCGCTTCCGTCAACATGTTTTGCACCCATAATTACAGTTACAATTCTCCTGCCATTTTTAAGCATTGTCGATGAAAAACAAGCACCGGCAGCATCAGTAGTTCCTGTTTTTAAGCCATCGACTGGAAACTGTGGATCATATTGAGATAGAGTCGGTAGCATCCAGTTCCAATTTTGCATTGCGGTTGTTTTATCTTGATCTTTAAAATCTAAGTGGGCAATTCTCGTTGTTTCAATAACTTGTGGATAGTCGTTAAGTAAATGTTTAATTACAATTGCCATATCAAGAGCGGACAATTCATTTTCTGCTGTTTTTTTACCATCAAAAGCTTGGCTGCCCATTGAAGAGTTTGCTAATCCATCTGGAGTATAAATTTGTGCATCTTCAATTTGCCAACTCTTTAACAATTCTCGCATCTTGATAACAAAAGCCTGCTGATTACCACTAATTGCTTTGGCGAGCATCATCGCTGCATCGTTAGCGGATTGAATTAAGGTGGCTTGATATAACTGCCTAATAGTATAGCTGTGTCCTAACTTAAGTGAGACATTGGCATAATCAGGATTATTAGCTACAGCAACAATATCTTTATCTGGAGTGACCAATTGATCCCACTTGATTTTTCCTTCTTCAATTGCTTGTAAAGTTAAATAAATGGTAATCAATTTTGACATTGATGCAACCGGTAATCTTTGTTTTGCATTTTTAGCATAGAAGATCTGTCCATTTTTTAAATCGAAGGCAAGAGCGGCTTTAGCATCTAAATTTAATTTATCTTCTTGATAGCTAGACACAGCATTCGGCATATTTACAGGCTCTGCTTTTTTATTACAACCTGTGCAAAATAAAACGACACAAAAAATAGGTAAAAGTAACCACCGATTAATTTTCTTCATCTTTACTCCCATATTTTTTCATCAAAAAAGGTAAACTCGCACTTAATTTAGTTGGACGCACAATATAATGATTTCTATAGATTTCATCTGCTGCTAAAGAATGTAGATAGACAGCTGCTTGGAGAGTTTCGATATCAGCACCAAATTGTCCGATGAACCCGCCAACAATTCCAGCTAGCGTATCTCCCATTCCACCAATTGCCATTCCAGGATTGCCGATTGGATTTTCAAAAAATTCACCGTTTGAATCATATATCTTGGTATGATTCGACTTTAAAATTAGATAGGCATTTTTATTTGGAAATAAATTATTTAATGCCTCTAAATTGGCACTATCGCTTTGATAAGGAATGTGAATTTGGCTAAGTCTTTGCCATTCCATCTGGTGAGGGGTTAGAATTATATTTTTAGCCTGCTGTAGAATTAAGGATTTATCTTGAGCCATTAAATCTAAAGCACTTGCATCAAAAACAATGCTTTGATTAGGTGTAACGTAATTTTTAAGAGTTAATAAAATATTCTTAGCGTACTTGTCATTCCCTAACCCCATTCCACAGACAATTACATCCATTTGAGGAATCATTTGTTTGAGACCTTTTTCATCATGCCAATCCAAGAACATAATTTCTGGATCTCGCGCATGTAAGGCAGACACATTAATCGAATGAGTCGCTACACAGATTAAGCCAGCCCCACTATTCAATGCCCCTTCAGCTGCCATAATTACTGCTCCACCATAATTGGGGCTGCCACCAATAATTAAAAGACGTCCATAATTACCTTTATGAGTATTACTTTCTCTTTGTTTAATTACTTTATTTAAAATAGATTGCTTAATTATATTCATCTTTACTCCATATTTACAATAGATATCATTTTAATTTTACCAATTATTTAGTATAATTATCTATGTTCTTTGATATTTAAGCCCTGATGGCGGAATTGGCAGACGCGTAGCGTTCAGGTCGCTATTTTCATTTTGAAAGTGCAGGTTCGACTCCTGTTCAGGGCATACGAGTATAGAACAGATCTTCTGATATTGCTTTTCTTCTTTATGAAAGTTAAAAAAAAATATCAACAAAAATGCCGCGTGAAAAATCTAAAACTAAAAATCAGTTAAATTAAAAAAATACAAGAAAAATCATCATATGAATTTGCCCACACAGAATCACCCTTCTTCCCCGGGCACTATTCCATGATTTGTACTTCTTGCCTTGAAAAAATGGTGCGGCAAGACAACTTTAATTATGTTGATAAAATTTTTCAGTA